>NZ_LIRG01000286.1:199-21185 GCF_001419695.1 Streptomyces prasinopilosus | reverse complement strand
CCACCGGCGGCGCCGGGGGAGTCCAGGTGGACGGGGCCGGGGGGCCGGAGGTGGCCGTGTCGCCGGCCACCGACTCGGCACCCTCGGGTGCGGGTGCGGGTGCGGGTGCGTCCGTCCCGTCCCCGGCCGTGACGACGGCGCCTCCGGAGCCCTCCGCATCCTCCGTGTGCTCCGTGTCGTCCGCGTCGTCCGTGTCGTCCTCGCCCTCCCGGGGGTTCTCCGGGGAGGGGCCGGAGGCGTCGGCGGCGACGTCCTCGTCCTCGGGACCGCCGGTGGCCCCGGCGTCCGCGTCGTCACCGGTCCCGCCCCGGGCGCCGACCGGCTCCGGCGCCGTCCGCGACTCGGTTCCGGTCCCGCGCTCCTGGAGCTCCCGCTTCAGGGCGGCGGCGGAGAACCGGATGGTGGCACCGCTCTCGAGGTCCCCGCTGCCGGAGTCCGGATCCTGCCCGGGCGCGGACCGGGGCGCGGGCACGGACACGGGCGTCCCGCCCCACTCGCCGCCCTCCGAAGCCCGCTGCGGCTCGAAACCGCTGCCCTCCGGCAGCCTGGGCACGACGCCCGGCTCCCCGGCCGGCGGAGCGGGTGGAGTGAACGGGGTCCCCGACGCGGAGACCGGCGGGGTGGAGGGAGGGCCCGGCGGGGGAGCGGGCGCGGGCGGGACGAAAGGAACCTGCGGAGCGGGCACCGGAATCGGCGGAGGATCCCCGGCGCCCACGGCGTGCGGCGGCGGAGTCGGCCCGGGCAGCGACGGGACGGACCCACCGGTTCCCGAGGCGGGGACCGGCGAAGGAGCGGAAGAGGGAGAGGGGGGCGAAATGCCGTTCCCCTCGCCGGAGTTCTCAGGCCCCGAACCTCCCGAAGCGTTCTGCGTGTACCAGGCCGGCGGCGCGTAGTCGATGGTGAACTCGCCCGTCGCCTCGACGGCGGACTCCGCGTCGGGTTGGTCATCGCCGGGTGTCGCCCAGCCCCCGCGCGTCCCGTCCCGATCGCTGCTCACAGTTCCTCCTGGTGTGGTCGAGCACCCTCACGCCGTGCTGAGGCGACCCTTGCTTGTCATTCGCAGTCGTCCGAGGTCGTCCGATCCACCGGCTCTCCCCCTGTGACGCCGACGCCCGGTCCCCGGGTTCTCACGTCACGTCAAGACCCAGCCTAATCACCACAGGCACCGCCCGGGCAGCCCCATCCTCACCCGAGCGTCCGCCCCCGCACCACGGACTGCCCCCGAAGTGCCGTGCAGGGCTCCCCCATCCGTGGACGCTCCGCCGGACACCCTTGAACAAGGCGGACGGAACATCGGTGAGATCCCTGGGAACCCGGTGCTTCGACCGCCGCTTCGCGCGGTGCTCCTGTCCGCTGTCCGCGTCGAACCGTCCCACTTCCGTGGACGATCACGGAACGGGGCACAGGAGGAGTGCTCTCCGGCGTCCCCTCCTCGCGGGAGTCCCCGGACAGGGGAACCACGCGTGAACTCCGGCCCGCCCACCACGGCTCCTCCACTCCCGCCGGCCGTGGAGGACAGGGCTGGGAGGCGCCACCGGAGCAGCGCCCGTGGCGGCCGCTCCCGAGGCGATGCGCGAACGGGTGCTCCACCGGCCATGAGGGTCAGTCGATGCGGCGCGGCGCTCCCAGCAGTCCCGTCTCCGCGTCGGTGGGCTGGGTCATCACGTACTGGTGGTCCCGGTCGGCGTACCAGAGGGTCATACCGTCGGGGAGCGTCGGCAAGGACTCCACTTCGGTCGGCGAGAGGGCCATGATGCGCCCCAACTCCGCCGCCTCGTCCGGTGAGACACGTTGGACGCCCGTGAGCCGCGCCTGCCGCACGAGCCGGGGAGCGACCGGGCTGAGGTACGGCAGCAGGGTGAGCACCGACTGCCACGGCCCCGAGGTCACCCGTCCACGCGGCGGCCGCATGCCGCAGTCCCGGACCACCAGGACCGGCCCCATCGCCGAGGCGCCCTGCGGCGGCACTCGGCCCACGTCGTGCACGGTCATCCCCGCCTGGCCTCCGCCGACCGCCTGGACGACCTGGGCCCAGTGCCCCGGTCTGCCGGTCTCCACCGTGACCCTCGCGCCCGTCGCCGCCGCGCGCAGTGCCAGCACCTGTGCCGTCCAGAGACCGCCGATGAACAGGATGTCGAACGGTGTCGGCCGATTCACCCCGAGGACGGCGGGCTGTCCCTCGGCGTTCACCCCTACCACGACACCGTCGTCCCCCACGGGCAGGGCGAGCGTGTCCACCTGGGAAAGGGACAGGGTGTGCCGCGGATGACGGGGTCCCAGGAGCCCGAATCCGGTGCGCAGACGTCCCCCGAGACCAGTGCGCGGCTGATCCCCGGAGGCCGGCCCGGCAGGATCCGACGGTGTGGGCGTGACCATCAGCGGGCACCTCCGAGCGGCAGAGTGGCGAGTACGGCGGGTAGTTGCTCACGGTCCAGGCGGACGATCCCGGTCCGTGCCTGGCGTGCGGCCCGTTCCAGGGCCCGGCGCGCCTCGGACAGCTCGGTGCTGCTGCGACCCGTGACCCGCACGTGCCCGGTGACCGACACGTCCTGCTGCCCGCTTGGGGCCAGCACCAGGCTGAACGTCGTCGCCAGCGCGGGAACCGCGGTCAACCGGGCCACCAGCTGCGGCAGTCCGATCGCGGAGCCGCCCAGTTGGGGCCAGCGGCGTACCCAGTACGTGGTGTGCCGCCTGTTGTCGCAGCGCCAACTGCGGCTGGACTCCTCGGTCCGTCGCCGGGGCGCGTCGCCCTGCCCGAGGTGAGAGGTGACCATCGGGTTCGCACATGCCGAGGTGGCGATCGCGGCGGACAGCTCCTCCTCGGTGAGCAGATTCGTACGGAACCCGGCGCCCGTCAGCCTGCTGGACAGGTGCTCCGCCGAGCGCACCAGACACTTCTGTGTGCCGAGAAGCCCGCCGCCCCGCGCGGCCACCGCCTCCGCGCACAGTTCGGGATCGAGCTTCAGCGCGATCCACATGATGCGGACCGCGGGCGCGGCCGTCTCCGCCTGGAGCTGGGCGTAGTTCGTCACCACGACCGATTGCTGCGGCAGGTGAGGAGCGGGTGCGGGCTGAGTGTGCAACACCACCTGCGCCGACTCCAGGCGAATACCGTCCACGTCGAGCACGTCCCGCACCAGAGCGAGCGGGAGCGGCGTACGACCGCGCTCGGCGCGGAGGGCACCGGCATCCGCCTCCACCTGGAGGACGGCCGTGAGGAAGCTCCCGTCACCCACCATGCCTACCGGGCGCCTGTCGTAGTCGTCACGGCGGCTGTAGGTGTACGTCCGCAGGTTCGGCTCGCACTCCACGGCCGGGGCCAGACCGGAGTCGACGCCGCGCGGCAGGGGAGAGCCCGGGGCCCTGCGCATGCGGGCGCGCAGCGCCAGCCGGCTGCCGAGCCACTCCGGCAGGAAGCGCCCCCGGCGGCGTACGACAGCGAGGAGCACCAGGAAACCGGCGATCACACATCCCGTCACCAGCGAGGCGGGACCGACGAGCCAACCGCACACCACCAGCGCGGCGGCGAGTTCCAGCAGCACCAGCCGCTGCAGCGCGAAGGAGCCCCCTCGCCCGGAACGAGCCCGCAGGTGCGGTGTGACGGAACCGCGACCGGTCGCGGAACCACCGCCCGTCGGCGCCGCGTCGGCCCGCCGTGCCGCGGATTGCGAGCGCGACCGGGTTCGCGGAGCGGATGCCATCACTGCAAAACCCCCGAACTCTCCCTGAAAATCACCGCACTCGGCAGGCGGCAAGGCTTCAGCACCCTACCCGTGCCGCACGGACGACCGCGCAACAGGCATAGTTGGTGCCGGGTCTGACAGCCGAGGTTCCAGAGGCACCCGGAGCGGAGCGGGCACCAGCGGCCTGCCCCTGGTACTCCGCCGGTGCACATGGCTTCGTACGGGGAGAGAACGAACACAGATGGCATCACGGCGCGATGAACTGAACGCCTACACCTTCGCGAAGCGCCGCACCCTCGCGTCCTTCCTGCAACCCTCTCCGACGGGCTCGGAGGAGGGAGCGCCCAAGCCGCTCAGAGCGGTCGTGCCGGGCGTCATCGTCGGGGTGGTCGTCCTCGCGGTGTTCGGGGCGATCGGCATGTTCAGCCCGACGGCGCCGAAGGGGTGGGACGAGCCGGGGGCGCACGTGATCGTGGCCAGCGACTCCACGACCCGGTACGTCGTGCTCGAGACGGACGGGAAGAAGCAACTGCACCCGGTCCTCAACATGGCGTCCGCCAAGCTCCTCCTGGACCCGGACAAGGACAGTGTCATCACCGTCGACGAGGACGTCCTGGACAGCGGCAGACCCCCGCACGGGGCCACCATCGGCATTCCCTACGCACCCGACCGCCTGCCCTCGCCCGACGAGGCGGAGAAGGCCATGCGATGGGCGGTGTGCGAGCGCCCCGGACCCGGCGGCCGGGCCATCCAGAAGGCGGCGTTCGTCCTGGCCGAGAAGGAGTGGCCCAGGACCGAGGGCCCGAACAGGCTCGCAGGGGGAGAGCTGATGTACGTCGTCGGCCCGGACGGCAAGAGCCAGTACGTGACCGACTCGCGCGGATACGCCTACCCGCTGGCCGATCCGGCCGACAAGGAGCTCCTCAAAGCCCTCGACACGCAGGGCCGTGCCCCGCAGCGTGTGTCCCAGGAGTGGCTGGACACCCTCCACCAGGGCGACCCGGTCGCGATCCCCGAGATCACGGGCACGCCGGGCGCGGACGCGGGCGCCTCCGGCATGCTCAGGCAGTACGACAAGATCGGCATGATCATCAAGGCGTACGACGGCCGGCGCATGCAGTACTACGTGGTCCTGAAGGGCGGCGTGGCACGCATCTCGGAGTTCACCGCCACCCTCCTCCTCAACAGCGGTGACCTCGTCGGCGTCGGACAGGCCGGTGAGGCCCAGCAGGTCAGCCCTGGCGCGGTCGTCGACAGCACCGAGTTCGACGGACAGCGGAACTGGCCGGCGTACCGTCCGAAGACGGTCAACGGCGCCACGGACGCCGGCGGCGGCCGCAACACCGTCTGCAACGTGCTGCGCTCGGTCGACGCCAAGTCGGGGGCCACGACCCTCTCGACCTGGGCGGGCACCGACTTCCCCGCCCAGCTGCCCGCCGGTTCCTCGAGCGCGTACGTGACTCCCGGCTCCGGCCAGCTCTACCGGCAGTTCCAGGGCACCGAGACCAGGGCGGGCGGGGTCTTCCTGGTCACCGACACGGGACTGCGGTACGCCCTGCAGTCCAACAACGACAGCACCACGGACGACAAGGGCATCGGAACCTCCGGGAAGCAGCGTGAGCAGCAGCTCGACGAGGCCCGGATCGCGCAGACCCGCTTCGGCTACGAGAAGGTGGAACCGTCCCCCGTTCCGGTGAACTGGTCGACGTTCCTGCCCACCGGCCCCCGCCTGTCGGAAGCGGCGGCCCGGCAGCCGCAGGGTTCGTAGCGGACGTGGCTCCCGAGGAGAAGGAAGTCATGCTGCGAGCCAACGGCAGGAAGATCCCCCGGACGGCGGCGACCGTGCTCGCGGTGACGGTCCTGTCCGGCGGAACGCTCTGCGCGTTCCCGCTCCCCGAGGCGAGGGCGGACGACGGCGGCCGGTGCACGTTCCCCTCGAAGAAGTACGAGGGCCGGCCGTGGTCGCTGCAGCGCGTCAACCTGGACGAGCTGTGGGAGCAGTCGAAGGGCAAGGGGGTCAGCGTCGCGGTGATCGACACGGGGGTCGACGTGAAGAACCCCCAACTCGGCGACGCCGTCGACGTGTCCAAGGGCAAGAACTACCTGCCCGCCAAGAACACCGAGGGTGAGGAGATCGAACGCGGCAACGCCCGGGGCACGACCGACACGGTCGGCCACGGCACACGGGTCGCCGGCATCATCGCGGCCCGTCCCGCCCAGGGGACCGGCTTCGTGGGCCTGGCACCCGATGCCACGATCATCCCCGTCAAGCAGAACGACGCGGAGGGCAACGGCACCGCGGAGACCCTCGCGTCATCGATCCGTTACGCCGTCCAGGCGGGCGCCGACGTCATCAACATCTCCCAGGACACGGCAAACGCCGTCCGGCCCGACCCGAGCCTGAAGGAGGCAGTCGACCACGCCTTGGACCACGAGGTCGTGATCGTCGCCTCGGCCGGGAACGACGGCCTCGGAGGCAACGACAAGGCCACCTACCCGGCCTCCTACGAGGGCGTCCTCGCCGTGGCGGCGTCCGACCGCAACAACGAACGGGCGCCGTTCTCCCAGTCCGGAAAGTTCGTGGGCGTGGCCGCCCCCGGCGTCGACATGGTCTCCACCGTCCCCGGCGACGGCCACTGCTCGGACAACGGCACCAGTTTCTCCGCGCCGTACGTGGCCGGAGTGGCGGCCCTCCTGAAGGCCAAGTACCCCGAGTGGACGGCCGCCCAGATCGTCGCCCAGATCGAGCAGACGGCAGAACGCTCCATCCCCGGCCACGACCGCCTCGTCGGCTGGGGCGTGATCGACCCGGTCCGGGCCCTGACGGACGTGGACCCGGCCCACCCCGTGGAGTCCCCCCGGGCCGAGGAAGGGGGCGTTCGCGCGAAGGCGCCCTCCGTGGCCCCCCTGCACCTCGGTGAGACGGCCGAGGAACGCAACACCCGTCTGGGAACGTACGTGGTGGTCGGCGGCCTGGTCCTGGTGGCGGGCCTGACCGGTACGGCGGTCGCGGTGCGGGACGCACGACGCCGGCACGGAGGGCGGGGAGGCCACTCGTGACGCACCTGTCGGTCCTCGTATTCGTCCTGGCCGCCCTGCTGCTCGCCATGGCCTGCGTCAAGGCCGACCGCGTACGGGCCTGGCGCGAGTCGTTGAACCCCTCGGCCCCCGACGTCCCGGACGCGGCCTTCGTCGTCGCGCGCCTGGTCCTGGTCACGACGGCTGTGGCCGGGATCGTCGTGGGTGTCCGCGGTCTGGCCGTCGAGGACGCCGTGAAGTGGAGCGACGACGAACTGACCAGCGCGGTGGAGCAGGCCGTGACGGCCCTGGACGGCACGACCGGACTCGGTGACCTCTACGGCAGCGCCTCCACGGTCGACCGGGAGAACGCCAGGATGATCGAGGACGAGGTGGTGGAACACGGCGGCGGCGACGCCCCGCAATCCGGCGTCGACGCCTATCCGGCCGCCGGCAACACGGCCCCCGACTCGAGCTACACGGTCAAAGGCGACGGCGCGGGAGCCGCCTTCTGCGTCCACGTGCGACGCACCCGCTCCAAAGAGGACGACTGGCATCCCCCGGGCATCACGGGGGGAGAAGGGACGACGGTGGTGCCGGCCTACGCGTACGCGGTGACGAGCCGCGAGGGAACCTGCTGATCCGCCTGCTCCCGCACGTACCCGCCTGCCGGCAGAGAACCTACCGTTCCATCACCGACCACGAGATTGAAGCCCCGTCATCATTCGCTCAGCTCAGAGAGATGTCACACCTCGCCTTGGTGTGCGCGTATGTCGCTGCATTCTTCGCCAGTTCGATCAGGCCCGCTCGTATCTCGGCGTCACTTGCCTTTCCTGCCTTCTCGAGGTGCACGACGACGCTGAGGTTGTACTGGCCACCCGGAATCTTTCCGGGCGACGTGCAGGGCGCGAAGACAGCGGCCACAGAGGGCGAGGCAGTCCCTTTGGGACCCGTGGTGAAGGGCGTCAGGCGGTCATGTCCCTCTGCGTACTGCGCGACCTCACTGTCGACCCAATTCTGGAACGGCTCGTCGCGCATCATCTGTGTCCGGGCACTCAAGAGCTGATCTCCACCACCTGAGACGAAGCAATCCGAACTGTAGCTGCTGTCCTGCTCATCCACCCGAAGGTTCACGTCGTCATCGGATGCGTACGAGGATTTCTCCGGGAGTACGGATCTGAGCGCGCCGACGGATTGGGCCACCTGACCCAGCGAGTCGCACACGGCGCTTGCTTCGATTTCCCCCGTCTCATCCCCGAACGGAGGGGCTTTAAGGAGGTACAAGGCACCAAACACGCCCGCGAGTGCGATGGCGACGACAGCGACTACGTACCCGTTCCGTCTGGTATTCATGGTTCAGTCTTCCTTTTCCAGCTGTCGAGGAATGCCCTCGCCGTCGAGCGCTTGGTGTACGTTCTGTCCAGCGTTGTTGAAACCCTGCTCTGCCGCCGTCGCAGCAGCTGAGACGATGAGGGGAGAAGAATTACCGGCGTTTCCCCCAGCCTTCTTCGCGGCGCTCTCGACGAGCGTGTAGGTCGAATCCTTCGTGCCGTCCAGATCCTGTCCGTTGCGGTAGACGACCTCGCCGGAACTGTCCTTCATCGCGCCGCCGGTGATCGCGCCGATGATCTCGTCCACGGCAGTGCCGGCCACGCTGCCGGCGACAACGCCACCCGGACCAGTGAGCGGAGCCGTGCCGAGCCCGACACCGATCCCGACTGCGGTTCCTCCCCAGGTTCCGACCTTCTCGATGACGGCGTTGTAATCTGCGTCTTTCTTACCGCCTTCGATCTCGCCTTCGTAGGCTCGGCCCGCTCCGATGGTGCCCTCTACCTCGCCGGCCACACGGGCGACATCCTCGATGGTCTTCTTCAGGTTCTCCGTCTCGGAGAAATTCGGATCATTCAGGTACGCATCCGGGTGCTGGAAGTGGTACTGCATGAGACTTGTCGTGTAACTGTGCTGGCCCAGGTTGACAGCCGCATAGCCTTCCGGATTCCGACCCACGGAATACAGGAAGCGGGTGATGTCGGTTTCGCTGAGTTCGGCTGCTGTGCCCGCGACGGGGAAAAGCTTGTCCTCGCCTTCCACGCCGGGGTGCAGACCACGGTGGATGTCCGGCATGTATTCCGCGGCTATCTGCCCCATGCTGTCGGACATATAACTGTTTTTCGTGAGCCGGGACGGGTCGTCTGCGATGGAGGCCACCAGGTTCTGCATGAGCTTCGCCTGCCCGTCGTTGTGCGCGGGAGTGTCCACTGTCGGCATCTCGCCCGCCGGGTGCCCTGTCGTCGCGGCCTCCAGTGCCAGCGCCAGGTTGTTCTGCCCGGTGTGGAGGTCGTCTCCCTTGAGGTTCGACTCCTTGGGCCACTCCCGCTCCTCGAAGAGATACTGGAAGTTGGACAGCGAGACCTTCCCGTTCTTGCCGTTGCCGTCAGTGTCCCGCTCGAACGGGTTGTCCGGGTCGTCCTTCGAGACGAACTGCTGGTTGAAGAAGTCGGTGGCTGCGTCCGGGCTGTTGGAGAGGCCCTTCAGGTAGCCCGTCAGCGGGTCGGCCCCGCTGTCCTCTCCGATCCGGTTGAGCTGCGGAATCGCGAGGCTGTTGTGCCAGGCCGAGTTCGCATGCCGACCGTTACCGGTGTGCTTGCGCTCGGTGGCCATGAGTTTCGTGCCGTAGTCCTTGAGGAAGCGGTCGTCGTAGTCGCCGGTCCGCATCAGGTTGCTCATGACCTGGAAGCCCATCGGGCCACCGTGGTTGCCGTGGATCGGCTTGTCTCCGATGTCGATCATCGTGCGCTTCCAGTCGGCCATGGCCGCCGAGTCGCTCTGTGTGGCGTTCGCCAAGGTCATACCCAGGTTCCGCTGCAAGTCGTCGAACTGCTCCAAACGATCGTGCTTCAGCTCCCGGTCACTTCTGTGCGGGTCGTTGATCCCGCTCCAGAACTCCAACGTCTTCTTGGGCCCGAGCGCCGTGGCGAACCGCTCGGCGAACAACTCGTCACCGGCGTACTTCTTGAGCCCGGCGTTGATCCTGTCGAAGTCCTTGACGCTCAGGTCGTCGGGGTTCTTCTTCGCGAGGGCGGCCAACTCGTCGGCCCGCTTGATGGCTTCGGCCGCGGAGTCCCGGTCCTGGTAGCCGGCGTCGGAGAAGCCCATCGTGCTCTGATCGGCAATGGCCCGCAGTACGGTCCTGGCGGAGTCGTCGCTCTCGGTGGCCTTGTCGAGGATGCCCTGGATCCGGTCCCGCAGCGCGGTGATGTCCGCCTGGTTGTCCTGGTCCATCGTGTGGCGTGCTTCCGGGGGGACGTCCGTGGTGACGGTGAAGCCGCCCTCGTACCCGATGACCTTCAGGCTCTTCTTCCGGCCGCCGTCGATGGCCTCGACGAGCTGCCGGTGGTAGCCCTTCAACTCACCCACCGTGTCGTTGAGGATCTTGTGGATGGTGTCGGCCTGGGTATGGGCATCGGCGAACTCGCCGGCCGTCTTACCGATGAACTCCTGGGAAACCCTGGCGTTCACGCCGGCCCAGTCGGCCTTGTCGGCGCCCTTGTGCAGGTTGTCCTCGGCGTCCTTCTTGAGGGTTTCGAGGTTCTTGACGAGAGTCGACCAGTCCTTGACGGCGTCGTCGAGCAGCTTGAAGTCGGCATCGCGGAGAGTGTCGAGTTCCATGGGATACGTCCTTGAGGAGGAGCGAGTAGCGAGCGGAAGCCAGGGCTTACGCCGACGTCCTACTCATCCTTCTTCTTGCTCGGCTCTCCGTAGATCTTGTTCTTTTCGCCCGGTGCCCCGACCCGCTCGTCGAAACCGGCGTCCAGCAGGGCGATGCTGCTCATCTGCCGCTGGATGTAGCCCTCGTCCCCGTCATGGATCTTCTTGGTGACCCGCATGTGGTTCGAGATGTGGGCGCAGGCGTCCATCAGGGACTTGAGCTGCTCCTCCCAGCGGTTCGACACGTGCCTGAGTCCCGCACCGAGTGCGAAACCCTGTTTCGACAAGTCGGCGGCCGCGGAGTCACTGCTGGGTACGGAGACCCGTGCCTTGTCCCACAGCTGGTCGTAGAGTTCGAACGCGGCCGAGCCGATCTTGGTGAGCGCGTCGTTCGCGACCTCGAGGTCCCCGTACTCGGAAGGCTTCGGAGGACCGCCGCCGTCCAGCTGGTTCAACTGCATCTGCGCGGAACCCTGTTGACGCTGCAGCGCTTCGGCTTTGAGCTGTTCCCACTCGTTCCATGCCATGGACGGCACCCTCCCCCTGCGCTGGAACGCCTCCTGCCTGTGCTGGTCGGAGGACGCCCTGCGGTGTCCGGACGTCACCACAAGTTAGCAACTGACGTAGAAGAGACGGCCTGTTGTGTCCGAGGTGTGGCGGTTGCGGAGGTGGGGGTTCCGGGGAAATGTGCTGGGGCTCGTGCAAGCCGGTACGCCACGGGCTTCACGCCCGACGGGCCGAGACACATGCTGAACACGCGGACGGGGTGGTGAAGCGCCCCCGCCGTGGCGTTACTTCGAGCGGTACCGCGGCGGACGACCGAGGAGGCGGCGGAGTGGCTCGATCTTTTCGTACGTGCAGTGCGACGGGGACGACGAAGCCCGACCTCCGTCGACCGCTTGTGCCGCGAGTGGCTCCCGGCGCTATTCGTCGGATCGGTCGAAGTGCCCTGTCCGGTAGGGCTGGGTAACTCGACTGGCACACATCACGGTTGGCCCTGTGGTACCGGTTGACTACAGTGGTGATCGCATGGCGCGCGCGACTTGGTTTGCGATCGCGGGGGCGGGTGGCCAGGTGGCCACAGTCATGGTCCTACGGGGAAACGGGGAGGAAGCGAGTGCTTCCAGCAGACATGGTGGGGGGCGTGTCGACCGCCAGGGCGATGAACCTGGAGGTCACCGGCGAGGCACTGAGCACGTTCGTGAAGCGTGTGGACGGGATCCTGAGCGATCTCGAAGGGTCGCCGGGCAACCCGAGACGCGTCGGCTCCCAGACGATCAAGCCGGGGTCGCTGGCGGGGAACCCGTCCGCTTTTCCCGAGGCGCAGGACCTGTACGTGCAGTACAACCAGGTACACGAGAAGCTCACCTCTCTTTCCAGGGCCCTGCACCTGCAGATCGAGGCGATCGGTATCGCCGTCAAGGGTGCGCACGTCGGTTTCGACAACCTCGAAGAGGAGCAACGGCGTCGCTTCTGGGCGATCCAGGTGCAGATGCAGAAGACCCAGGCAACAAGCGACGACAGTCAACGCACTCAGAGCGACAAGCCCATCGGGGGCCTGTGACCATGACCGACGAGCAGCATGAGCAGGACCTGGAGCGGGTCTCCGGGCAGAACTCGTTCACGGACCTCACCCGGCACGCCGAAGAGCACCCGAGCAGCGGCTTCTTCCGCGGAGCCATCGACAGCATGGTGCGTTCGGTGACGGAGAAGACACCGTACGGACGAGCGATGCACGGGCGCACCGACTTCGACGAACACCGCCTGAACGACATGATCGCCCTGGTCGAGCAGGCCGACCCGGAGGACCTGGAGACGTCCGGGAAGGCCCTGTGGGACGCCCGGGACGCCATCTCGGACGCCGCCAAGGAACTGGACGGCCGCATCGAGAAGGTGCACTGGGTCGGAGAGGCGGGTGAGGCCTTCCGCAAGTGGGGGCGTTCACTCGTCATCAGCACGTACGGGCTGAGTGACTTCGCCGGCGGGGCGGGGGACCAGATCAGCGCCGCCGCGGTGGGCCTGGCCGCGGTGCGCGGGGCCATGCCGCCGCGTGATACGAGGCCGGCGGAGAAGGCGTTGCGGCCTGAGCAGCTGCCGACGCCCAAGCAGGTCGAGGGCAACGCCGACTACGCCGAAGCGGTTCGCGTGGAGAAGGACCGCCAGGAAGCGATCAACCAGATGAACCGGTTGTCGTCCTACTATGCGGTGGCTCGCGAGCAACTCATCGAGCTGAAGTCTCCGGAGTTCAAGGCCATGCCGGACGTGGGAGTTCCGAAGCCCACACCTGGCGTTGTCGACTCGCACTCCGCTCAGGGCGGGGGCGCGTCGGCGGCAGCTCACCAGGCAACCGGCGCGACAGGCAGTGCAAGTCAGCAGCCGGCAGTCCCCCAGGCGGAAAGAGGGGAAATCCGCGACTCAAGGGATGTGCCACTGCATCCCGTGGATTCCTCACGACCTCCCGCGGAGCCTGACATCGCGGTAGGAACGGTGATTGACAGCGTCGGCACCTTGCCCTCGTCCATTCCTGGAGATGCTGCTCCGACTGTCGGTCCTCCCGGTGGGAGCAGCAGCGCGAACAGTGGGTTCGCGAACGGCTACGGGACGTCGGTCGGCAACATGGTCTCGAGAAACGGCACGAGCGGACCGGGCGGCCTCCGAGGCCCGGTGTCCGCCCAGGGACGAGCCGGTGCAGCAGGCGTCAGCAGCACGGGTCTTGGGCGCCCGGGCAACGGACCGGTTGGCCAGATGGGCCGTACCGCAGCGACCGGCCAGTCGATCGCCAAAGGGGCGTCTCCTGGAGCGAAGCCGCTGCCTATGGGCCCAGGGGTGACCGGCGGTACCGCGAGACCGACCGGGGCGTCTGGGCCGCGCGGTGGCGGAGCAACCGGCGCGGGTCATGCGAACGGGGTGGTCGGGGGGCGGCCCGTGACCGGAGCCGCGACACCTGCGAAGAACGGGCCCAGGGTTCCCCGAGGAACGGTGATCGGTACAGAGGCGGCAGTCGGCTCCCGGTCGGCGGCCGAGAGGCGTACTGGACAGGGTGGAGTTTTCGGTGGGCCCGCCTCCGCCGGGAAGTCCGGTTCCGTCGCCAACCGCCCTCGCGTCGGACCGGCGACGTCCGGGTCCATTACCGGCAGTCCTGCCGCACGTAACTCCGCAGTCAATGCCGAGCGGAACGGCATGACCCGTGGAGGCTCCGGTCTTGTGCGCGGGCCAGGCGGCCGTAGGAGGCCGGACAAGACTTCGGACAGGGACCGGGAAGAAACACCGCGTGGCGCCCATCCGACCGATGACGAAGAGCCCCACTTGCCCCCTCAGCAGCGGCGCGGCATGCCGCCGGCCGTCAACTAAGCACCAGTGAGGACTCATAACGTCATGAAGGCAGGGACCGGCCCACTGGCCGAGCGGAGTGTCCTCCGCAAGACGCGTCACCGGCGACGAGTGCACGCTGTGAGCGCGGTGATCGGTGCCGTGGCGGCTGCGAGCGTGGCATTTGCTCCGCACGCCGTGGCATCCGATGCCCAGTCCCGACAGTGGTATCTGCAGCCGATGCAGGCAGACCAGATGTGGAAGCACAGCACTGGAAAGGGCGTCAAGGTCGCTGTCATCGACACCGGTGTGAATCCCCATACGGATTCCCTGGAGGGCCAGGTACTGGTGAACGAGGTGCCCAAGGCTGTTGCATACGGTGCTGCGGACGACTACACCGGTCACGGGACGAGCATGGCTGAGCTCATCGCGGGCACGGGAGCCAACGGCGGTGTACAGGGTCTCGCACCTGACGCGAAGATCGTCCCCTACCGCATTCACTTGAACGGTTTGACAGGAGCCGAGGACAAGAAGAAGACGGCCTTGCCCGCGCAGGCAATCAAGGCCGCGGCCGATACTGATGCAAACATCATCAACATGTCTTTCGGTTCTCCATATTATGATCCGGATGTAGAAGCGGCGATCACCTACGCTGCCTCGAAAGGCAAGATGCTGATTGCGAGTGTAGGAAACGACGGCAACACCGGCGAAGACAACATCGGCTATCCGGCCATGGCTCGATACGTGGTGGGCGTTTCGTCGATGAGCAAGGAAGGAAAACTCTCGGAGTTCTCCTCGACAGGCAACTACGTCGACCTGGTGGCACCCGGTGAGGGCATTCCCGGTTACTGCCAACCCAGTTTCACGTCGTACTGCCCGGACATCAAGGGAACAAGCGCCTCCACGGCCATCGCCTCCGGCTCTGCCGCCCTCATCTGGTCCGCCCACCCCGACTGGACGGCGAACCAGGTCACCCGCGCGTTGATCGACACCGCAAGCCGCAACTGGCCCAAGGACAAGCCGACCCAGCACGCCGGGTACGGCACGATCCGTCCCCGCAAGGTGCTCGAGAACCCGGACTACGACGCCGGCCCCGCGTACTCCGACCCCCTCGCCAAGTGGAACGGCAAGAAGGGGGAGAAGCTGGTGACCGAGATTCCTCCCGCCTCTGCGGCCTCCCCCTCCGCAACAGCCTCGTCACAAGCCCCGGAGACCTCTTCTGGTGCCGACAAGACGGCAGCAGGATCGAAGGGGGAGAAGGCGGAGCAGACGGCGGCCGAGTCGTCGGGTGACGACAACAGCACCCTGTGGATCGTGCTCGGCGCCGCGGCAGCGGTGGTCGCGGTCGCAGGCGGCGCCTTCGCCCTGCTGCGAGCGCGTCGCGCCACGTGACGTCAGCGGCCGCCCGAGCCCCGATCCGCTCGGCCGAGGCATGGAGAACGTGCTCACCGCGGTAGGGCGTTGAGCCGCACAGTTGGACCCCGAAACGGAAAGAGGGAGGGCAGGCGGAACATGGCCGTCGACCAGAAGCTCGAAGATGCGGCAGTGATCAAGCTGCAGAAGGACATGTACGAGAAGTTCGAGAACATCCGCAAGCGGGTGCACAGCCTGCAGGGTGTGATCGACGGCCTCGAGGGCCAGTGGCAGGGCATCGGCCGTGCCGCGTTCGACAAGAAGCAGTACGAGATCAACGAGTCCCTGCAGAAGATGGGCCGCATCCTCGGTGACGTCATCGAGGCGATGACCGCGACGCGCAACATCAAGGACAGCAAGGAGGACGAAGTCCTCGCGGCCGTGAACAAGATCAACGTCAACCACGGTGCCCCGACGGTGTCGCCGTTCAGCTCGATGACGTAAACGCGTTTCAGGGTGTCGACGGACCAGTGTGTACGAGGGCGTCGACGCGTGGACATCAACCACAGGCGAACGAGACGAGGTAGGCAGGGATGAGCCGTAATGCGGACGGTCTGCAGGTAGGGTACGGCGGACTCGACTTCGCGGCGACCACCATCGCCAACGAGGCGAAGCAGCTCGACGAGGACATTCAGCAGCTTCGGACGATGGTGCTCAACAGCAAGCAGTACTGGGTGGGCAAGGCGCAGGACACCTTCGACGAGAAACTGCGGCGCTGGGACAAGGAAGCCAGCGACATCCACCAGGCCCTGATGGGCATCGGGCATGTCGTGGGTCAGTCGGGCGGTACGTACATGGAGGGCGACCTGGCGGCGTCCAGGTACCTGCAGTAGTCACCGGCGGCCGAGGCTGCGGCACAGACAAGGGTGGGCGTGCGCGGGAGGCGCCCACCCTGCTGCTGTCCGCCGTCGGACACGACGGCGGACAGGGTGAGGGAACGACAGGCGCCGTCCCCGGCCGGTGCCGCTCAGCCCACCAGCGGCAGGGGGGGAAGAACCGCAGGACGGCCCGATCCTCCGGGCGGCCGTCACCGCCCGTTCCCGTCCTGCACCAACCCCACCTGAACCAACGGCTTCCCCCGGCGCCGCGATACGAACACGCCCCGCCCCGGCGGCATCTGGCGCGGACGTACTCCACCCAGTAGGTCACCCTCGGCCGGATCGCCGCTGAGGACGATGCCCTGGGCACCGAGTTCCTTGATGCGCTGTATGAAGGCCTCGTAGCCGGCCCGGCCCGCGCCCGCGGTGGAGCGGGCGATGATGAAGCGCACGCCGACGTCCCGGGCGAAGGGCAGCATCTCGGTCAGGACCGCCAGCGGGTTGCCGCTCGACGTGGCCACCAGGTCGTAGTCGTCGACGACGACGTAGATCGTCGGGCCCCGCCACCAACTGCGGTCGCGCAACTGTTCCGGTGTGACGTCGGCGGTCGGGGTACGGCGCTGCATCAGGTCGGCGAGCGCTTCCATGTGGTGCTGCATCTGGTTCGACATGGGAACGTACTCGGCCAGGTGCGAGGAAGGGGTCACGCCCAGGAGGGAGCGACGGTTGTCCACGACGAACAGCTTGCAGCTGTCCCCGTCGTGGCGCTCGGTGATGCGCTGGATGAGCAGCTTCAGCAGGTTCGACTTGCCGGACTCGCTCTCGCCGAAGACGAGGAGGAACGGGTCCTGCTCGAAGTCCACGAACACCGGCTCGAGATTGTCCTCGTCGAGCGCGAACGAGACGCCGTGGCGGGGGAACCGGTCGCCGGACGGGAGCCGGCGCGCCGGGAACTCCCTCGGCAGGAGCCGTACCGCCGGAGCACCGGGCTGCTGCCAGTGCCGGGAGACCTCGGTGCCGAGCGCCTGCGTCGCCTCCGCCAGGTCCGTGTCGGAGGACAGGCCGTCGATGCGCGGCACCGCGGCCATGAAGTGCTGCTTCTGTGGAGTCTGGCCGCGGCCGGGCACACCCGTGGGCACGTTGGCCGCGACCTTGCGGTCGAACTCGGAGTCCATGGGGTCGCCGAGCCGCAGTTCCAGACGGTTCATCAGCTGGTCCTTGAGGTTGCCGCGGACCTCCATGGACCGGGACGCCGTGAGGATCAGGTGGATGCCGTAGCCGAGGCCGCGCGCCGCGACGTCCAGGACGAACGGCTCCAGAGCGTCGTAGTCCGTGCGGAAGTTCCCCCAGCCGTCGATGACCAGGAAGACGTCACCCCAGGGCTGATCGGCCACGGAGATGTCGCCTCGCGCACGACGGCTGCGGAACTCCGCGATCGAGGAGATGCCCGCGGTGCGGAAGTACTCCTCGCGGCGTGTCATGACGCCGTACACCTCGGCCGCCGTGCGCCGTACCTTCTCGGGGTCGAGGCGTGAGGCCATGCCGCCCACGTGCGGAAGTCCCGTCACGGCCGACAGGCCGCCACCGCCGAAGTCCAGGCCGTAGAACTGCACCTCGTGCGGGGTGTGGGTGAGGGCGAAGGACGCGATGATCGAACGCAGCAGCGTCGACTTCCCGGACTGCGGACCGCCGAGGATCTGCATGTGGCCGGCCGCGCCGCCGAAGTCCACCCACAGGGGGTCGCGGCGCTGCTCGTACGGCTTGTCGACGAGACCGACGGGCACCACCAGCCGGCCCGCGCCTTCGTAGTCGGGCTGGGTCAGGCCGCGCCCCGGCACCCCGGCGAGGCCGGGCAGCAGTGTGTCGAGCGAGGGCGGGCTGTCCAGCGGCGGCAGCCATACCTGGTGGGCGGCCGGACCCTGCGCCTCCAGGCGCCGCACGACGACGTCGAGCACGGTGTCGGCGAGCGCCTCGTCGGTCTCGTCCCGTGCCTCCCCGCGCTGCGGGGGGACCGCCAGGTACCGCACCGGAACCCGGGCGGCGGTGAAGAGCACGGGCCGGCGGTCGACCGGGAGGGGCCCGCCGTGGGACGCCGTCTGCTGGGCGCCCGCGCGGTACACGCCCGAGACGTACGCGGCCTTGAAGCGCACCATCTCGTCCGTGCCGAACTTCAGGAAGCCGGAGCCGGGGACGTTCGGCAGTTCGTAGGCGTCCGGGACACCGAGCGCCGCACGCGACTCCGCCGCCGAGAAGGTGCGCAGACCGATCCGGTACGACAGATAGGTCTCCAGGCCCCGCAGACGGCCCTCCTCCAGCCGCTGCGAGGCGAGCAGCAGGTGGACGCCCAGCGATCGGCCGATGCGGCCGATCTGCACGAACATCTCGATGAAGTCCGGCTTCGCCGTCAGCAGTTCGCTGAACTCGTCGATCACCAGGACGAGGGACGGGATCGGCTGCAGCGCGGCACCGGCGGCGCGGGCCTTCTCGTAGGCGTGGATGTTGGCGTAGTTGCCGGCGTCGCGGAGCATCTCCTGGCGGCGATTGAGCTCACCGCGGATCGAGTCACCCATCCGGTCGACGAGGGTCAGGTCGTCCGCCAGGTTGGTGATGACCGCTGCCACGTGGGGCATCTGTGCCATACCCGCGAAGGTGGCCCCGCCCTTGAAGTCCGCCAGCACGAAGTTGAGGGTCTCGGAGGAATGGGTGACGGCGAGACCGAGCACCAGAGTGCGCAGCAGCTCGGACTTTCCTGAACCGGTCGCACCGACGCACAGGCCATGCGGGCCCATGCCCTCCTGTGCGGCTTCCTTCAGGTCGAGCATCACGGGCCGGCCGTCCTCGCCGACACCGATCGGCACCCGCAGCCGCTCGGACTGCGAGCGGGGCCGCCAGGTCCGCCTCGTGTCGACCGAGGCCGCGTCGCCGAGGTTCAGCAGATCCGTGAACTCCAGGTTGGCCAGCAGCGGTTCGTCGTCGTCCCCGCCCGAGGCCATCCGCAGCGGCGCGAGCTGCCGCGCCAGGGCCTCGGCAGCCTCGTACGGCAGTCCGTCGGGCGTGCCTTCGTAGACCATGCCGTGAGCCGACTCCAGGCGCAGCTCCTTCGGGTGAACGACGATCGAGAGGTCACCGCGCCCGCTGGTGAGGTTTCCGGTGACGACTTCCAGCACGGTGACGCCCTGCAGCCCCTCCGGGCTCGCGAACAGGGACGTCGGCGGCAGCGAAACCCCGTCGAGTACGACGACCAGGTGCGGCTGGTCCGGCACGGGCTGCCCGTCCGGGTGGAAGCGGGGGCGCCCCTGGAGCCGGTCGGCGAGCAGGTCCTCCAGCTCCACCGGGTCGGTCGTGATCAGACGCCTGCTGCCCGCGCCGTCCGCGGCGCCCTCGGACTGCACGTGCGGCAGCCACTTGCTCCACTCCCACTCCTGCGTGCACTCGCGGCCGGCGGCCACGGCGATGACCAGGTCGTCAGGGGAATGCAGCGAGGCGAGGGAAGCCGTGACGGCGCGGACGGTGGCGCGCACGGTGCCGGGATCGCCGCTGACCGTCACGTGGTAGAAGGCGCGCAGCGAGACGGCCATGGGCAGGTCGTCGAGGGTGCCGTGCGTGGCCAGGAAGCGCTGCATGGCGCCCGCGGTCAGCGGCTCCAGTTGGTCGACCGGCGCGGTCTCCGGCGGAATCAGGGGAGTGGCCAGGGCCTGCGGGCCGAGACCCACCCGCACCTGACCGAAGTCCTCGTCACTGGTGCGCCGTTCCCAGACCCGGCTGCCCTCGGCGACCAGCGCCCACAATTGCTCCGGTGAAGGATGCAGGTAGTACTGGGCATCGCGCTGGGCCCGGGCGGTCGTCTGGGCGGACTGCCTGGCCTGCGACAGGTAGCGCAGGTAGTCCCGCCGCATGTCGGCCATCTGCCCCTGGTTGCCCCGGCGGTAGCGGATCAGCATCGCGATGCCCATGGCGATCGTCGAGGCCACCATCACCATGCCCATGATCTTCATGAACGGTTGGGCCTGCGGATTGAAGAAGAAGACCACGGATCCGCCCATGCCGAGCATGGGCAGGAGTTGCATCAGAGCGCCTTCCTGCTGCCCACGCGGGAGCTCGGGCGGTGGCTGGAGAACGACCTCCTGCGTGGGCACGTCCTTCGGCAGTGCCCGTGGTGGGCGCTTGACGACGATGTGACTCACTTCGCACCAATTCCCTTGCCCGGCTGGCCCGTTCCGTCCGCCGCCCCGTGTCCGGCGCACGTCGGTCGCGAGGGGTGATCCTACTGACTCGCACCGACCGCGGCGGACGATAGGGTGCCCGTGCGACGTGTGAACGATTGCGAATCGGCCCAGGGCCGCGCGCACGACGCCACGTCGGAATGAGCGTTCGCGCCTGCTCCGGATCCGGTGAAACCACTGACGGGCGGAGCGGTACGACGGAACATGGTGGTCACCCGCGAGTGAGACGCGACGGTAGCGCGCTCAGCCCGCATTGCCGAAGAGGGGGAACAGCAGGTGAGCATGACGGCCTCCGCGCCGGCCGGCACGGCCGGCGGACCGGGCAGCACGGCCTCAGCGGGATCGGGCGCGGGGCTGGGCTTCTGCCGGGTCACCATCGTGGCGCCGGACAGCCGCATCGACGTGGCACTGCCCGACGACGTGCCGCTCGCGGACCTCTACCCGGAGATCCTCCGGTTCGCCCGGCAGAGCCCCGCCGAGGGCGCCCCGGTCGGCTACCACCTGGTCCGGCGGGACGGCACCGTCCTCGACAGTTCCCGGTCCTTCGCGGCGCAACGCATCCTCGACGGCGAACTCCTCGCCCTCCGCCCCTTCTCCGAGTCGCTTCCGCCGGCCGTCGTCGACGACGTCTCCGAAGCGGTCGCCTCCGCGGTCACCCGGGACCGGTCCCTGTGGCACGGCGACCTCACCCGTGCCGCGGGCATCGTCGGCGGTGGCGTGCTGTCCGCCCTGCTCGCGTTCGTCGCCTGGAACGCCGACCCGCGGCACGACATGCACGGCCTGCCCGGCATCCTCGCGGGCACCGTCGGAGTCC
>NZ_LIRG01000286.1:0-169 GCF_001419695.1 Streptomyces prasinopilosus | reverse complement strand
CCTGTGCTCTCCGCGGGGCGACGGCCCGTTCGTGGCTTTCGTGGCCGCCTCGGGCCTCGCCCTGATCGTCACCTTCGTGGCGCTCCTGAGGGACTGGACGACGGTCGAGATCGCCGCTCTGTGCGCCCCGGTCGCCATCGGCGCCCTGGCCTTCCTGCCGGGCCTGTCC
>NZ_LIRG01000285.1 GCF_001419695.1 Streptomyces prasinopilosus | reverse complement strand
GGAAGACGACCCTGGTGCCGCTGGTGCTGGCGGGGCTGACCGGAGGCGGTCCCGCGCGGCGGGTGGTGGTGGCCGAGCCGCGGCGGATCGCCGCGCGCGCGGCGGCCCGGCGGATGGCCTGGCTGCTGGGCGAGGAACCCGGCGGGTCGGTCGGCTTCACGGTGCGCGGGGAGCGGGTGGCCGGCCGGCGCACGCGCGTGGAGGTCGTCACGACCGGCGTGCTCCTCCAGCGGCTGCAGCGCGACCAGGAGCTGACCGGTGTGGACGTCGTGGTCCTCGACGAGTGCCACGAACGGCACCTGGACGCGGACACGGCCGCGGCGTTCCTGTGGGACGTGCGCGAGACGCTGCGCCCGGAACTGCGTCTGGTGGCCGCCTCGGCGACGACCGACGCGGCGGGCTGGGCCCGGCTGCTGGGCGGCGCGCCCGTCGTCGAGGCGCGCGGCACGGCGCACCCGGTGGAGGTGGTGTGGGCGCCGCCGCCGCGTCCGGTGCGGCCGCCGCACGGTGCGTGGGTCGACCCGGCGCTGCCGGCGCACGTGGCGTCGGTGGTGCGGCGGGCGCTGGCCGAGCGGGACGGGGACGTCCTGGTGTTCCTGCCGGGCGTGGGCGAGATCGCCCGGGTCGCCGGGCTGCTGGGCGCGCTCCCGGACGTCGAGGTGCTCCAGGTGCACGGGCGGGCGCCGGCCGCGGTGCAGGACGCGGTCCTGTCGCCCGGACGGCGGCGGCGGGTGGTGCTGGCGACCTCGGTGGCGGAGTCGTCGCTGACGGTGCCGGGGGTGCGGGTGGTCGTGGACGCGGGCCTCGCGCGCGAGCCCCGGGTCGACCACGCGCGCGGGCTGAGCGCCCTGACGACGGTACGGGCCTCGCGGGCGGCGGGCCGTCAGCGGGCGGGCCGGGCCGGGCGCGAGGCGCCGGGCACGGTGTACCGGTGCTGGGCGGAGGCGGAGGACGCCCGGCTGCCGCGGTTCCCCTCCCCCGAGATCAGGGTGGCCGACCTGACGGCGTTCGCGCTCCAGGCGGCCTGCTGGGGCGATCCGGACGCCTCCGGGCTCGCCCTGCTCGATCCGCCCCCGGCCGGGGCGATGGCGGCGGCCGGGGCCGTCCTGACCGCGATCGGGGCCGTCGGCGCCGACGGGCGGGCCACCGGGCGGGGCACCCGGCTCGCCCGGCTGGGCCTGCACCCCCGGCTCGGCCGCGCCCTGCTGGACGCGGCGGCGGTCGTGGGCCCCGAGCTCGCCGCCGAGGTGGTCGCGCTGATCGGCGAGGAGGCGCCGCGGAGCTACGGGGACGACCTCGCCGGTGCGCTGCGCACCGCGCGGCGCGGGGACGACGCCTACGCGCAGCGGTGGCGCGCCGAGGTGCGCCGGCTGCGCGCCCTCGCCCGGGACGCCTCCTCCCCGGACCTCGCGCGGGGCTCCTCGGGGGGCTCCTCGGGGGACTCCTCGGGGGGTTCGTCCCGGACCGTCCCGCGGGCGGACGGCGGTCCGCCGCGCGTGGACGGGACGGACGCGCGGGTGGGGCTGGTGGCCGCGCTCGCGTTCCCCGAGTGGATCGCCCGCGCGGACGGCGGCTCGTATCTGATGGTGTCCGGGACGCGGGCCGAGACCGGGGCGGGCACCGCGCTGCGCGGCGCGCCCTGGATCGCGGTCGCCGCGGCCGACCGGCCCGTGGGACGGGGGCACGCGCGCGTCCGGCTCGGTGCGGCCGTCGACGAGGCCACCGCCCGGTGGGCCGCGGGCGCCCTGCTGGAGACGCGTGAGGAGGTGCGTTGGGCCGACGGGGACGTCGTCGCCCGGCGGGTCGAGCGGCTGGGTGCCGTGGAACTGGCCGTACGGCCCCGTACCGACGCGGAGCCCGCGCTCGTCCGGGCCGCGCTGCTGGACGGGCTGCGGCGGGAGGGGTTCGGGCTGCTGCGGTGGCCGGCCGGGGCGGCCGTGCTGCGGCAGCGGCTCGCGTTCGTGCACCGGCAGGTCGGCGAACCCTGGCCCGACGTGTCCGACGACGCGCTGCACGCGCGCGTGCGGGAGTGGCTGGAGCCGGAGCTGAGCCGGGCCCGGCGCCGGTCCGACCTGGCCCGGATCGACGCCGGGCAGGCCCTGCGCCGGCTGCTGCCGTGGGCGTCCGGGGAGGCCGCCCGCCTGGACGGACTCGCCCCCGAGCGGATCACCGTGCCCAGCGGGTCGTCGGTCCGGATCGACTACTCCGACCCCGCGCGGCCGGTGCTCGCGGTGAAGCTCCAGGAGATGTTCGGGCTCCAGGAGTCGCCGCGGGTGGCCGGGGTGCCCCTGCTGGTGCACCTGCTGTCCCCCGCCGGCCGGCCCGCCGCCGTCACCGCCGACCTGGCCTCCTTCTGGAGGGACGGCTACAAGGGCGTGCGGGCCGGCCGGCGGGGGA
>NZ_LIRG01000284.1 GCF_001419695.1 Streptomyces prasinopilosus | reverse complement strand
CCCGGACCGGCGGCCCGGGGGCGGGCGCACGGCCGCGCACCGCGCTCCACCGGCACCGGCCGGCCCCGCGGGGGCCGGCCGGGCGGGTCACTCCCGGCCGGCGCGGCCGCGCAGGTGGAGGGCGCGCAGGGCCGCTTCGAGGGCGAAGCGGTGGTCGGGGTCGCTGAGGCTGTCGCCCAGGTGACCGTCCAGGTTCCGCAGGCGGTAGCGGACGGTCTGGGCGTGGACGCCCAGCATCTCGCCGACCTGCTCGGCGGGTGCCCGGGTGGAGACGTGGACCCGGAGGGTCTCGACGAGCCGGTCGCGCCGGCTGGGGGACAGCCCGTCGAGGGGGGCCAGTTCGCGGGCGGCGAGGTGGTCGACGAGGGCGGGGTCGGACAGCAGCCACAGGGTCGTCAGGTGGTCCGCGCAGTGGACCAGCGGGGCGTCGGGCACGACGCCGTCGTCGATGAGCTGGAGCACCCGGCGGGCCCAGCGGACGGAGTCGGCGGTCTGCGTGAGCGGCACGGTCAGGCCCACCACGGCGCGGGTGCCGGCCAGGGCCGTGCCGAGCATGGTGAGGCGCTGCGGGGTGAGGGCCCCGGGGACGAGCAGGTACGGCTGCGGGATGTCGAGGTCGGCGAGGACGTCGCCATCGAGGTCCGCCTGGATGTGGTGGGGCACCGGGGGCCGGAGGGCGACGAGGGTGCACTCCCGGGGCAGCTCCCAGGCGGCGGCCTCGCACAGTTCGGAGACGGTCGCCCGGGGCAGCGGCGGCGCGGCCAGGATCAGGTGCAGCAGCTGTCTTCGTAACGCGGACACCTCGGAGGCGCTCCGCTCCCGCACCTCCACGTACCCCTCGCGGGTGATCGCCTCGAGTTCCTCGACGTACGCGAAGAGGGCGTCCGCGAAGGTGAGGACGAGGGCGGGGGAGAGGTTGTACTGGCGTCCCACCGTCTTGGCGCGGCGCAGCGCGATGCGGGCGCCGAGCCGGTAGGCGCTCTGCAGGGTCTCCAGGTCGCGGCCCTCGTACGCCTCCACCCGGCCGAACCGGCGCAGCAGTTCGTCCCGCGGTCCCGAGCTCTGGCCGGGGTTGGCCACCCGGTCCACGAAGGCGGCCAGCGTGTGCTCCACGCCCTGGCGGATCGCGTCCCCGTCGGGTCCGTTGAACAGCCGGCCGTACACCGGGTAGGCACGGGTGACCTCCACCCGTATCTCGTGCAGCAGTCCCGGCAGTTCCGGCCGGATGAAGGCCGCGAACTGCCGGGGGAGGGGGCCGAGCGGTTCCCCGGCCTCCGGTGACCGTGCGATCGAGGCCATGAGTCACCCTTTGCTCTCAGATGTGTCCGGCGGGTGGGCCGGCCGGGCGCCGTTGCGCCGGGGGCGGACGACGTCCGACCGGGTCCGTGGGGCCACGCCGTTCTGGCACGCTGAAGCTAAATCAACTCGATTGCCTTGTACACGATTTGAGCAGAAGTGGTGTACGGGGAATCCGGCCGTCCGGGGGGACGGCCGGGAACCGCCGTTCGGTGGCCGTTACCTGACGGCGGAGTGCCAGTTCTCCGCGAGCACCTTGCCGGCGTCGGGAGCGACGGTGCCGGGCGCGTTGAGACCGGTGAGGTGGGTCCGGGTGCTGTTGAGGGTGAGGCTGTTGTTCCCGGCGGCGGAGGGCAGCCCGGTCTTCGCGTTGACCGCGGCGTTGATCAGGCCGACGTTCAGGCCGCAGCCGGTGGCGGCGGGGACCGCGAAGGAGCTGTCGTTCTGGGTGGCGCCGGTGAGGTTGATCCGGCTCATCTCACCGGCCTCGTCGGGAGTGCCGTCGCTCCGGAAGAAGCTCATCCCGAACTCGGGGTAGGTGCGGTTCTCCGGACGCAGCAGGATGGGGTTGGCGGCCGTTCCGATGTAGCACTTGCCGCCCAGGAGCGGGTTCTCCAGGTGGATGCGGACCGGCAGGGCGACGATCGGCATGTCGGTGAGGATGCCCGCGGTCTGGTCGAAGGCGTAGGGCGCCCCGACGGACTCCATGGTGGCGGTGATCTTGTTGAGGGTGGAGTCGTCGAGCGTCTTGCAGATGGCCGTGATCACCGGGACGTCGCTCGGGCACATCAGGCCGAGCAGGCCGCCGGGGACGGTGGCGGAGTCGGCGACGAGGGCGCCGGAGGGAGGGGCGACCACGCTGCTGGTGCCGTCCGCGTTCTGCACGACACCGATCTGGAGATTGGTCTTCCCGGTGACGACGGTGGTCTTGCCCAGCTTGATGGAGCCACTGGCGGAGGTGGAGACCACGCACTGCGGGGTCTTCTGGAGGCCGTCCGCGGCCAGCATCGCGGGGGCGTCCACGGGGCAGCGGGTGAAGGGAGCCCACTCGCCGTTCAGAGCGGTCTCGGCGGCGGTCGCGGTGCCCATGGAGACGAAGGCGCCGAGCGCGGTCAGCGCGGAGACGGTGGCGAGACCGGCGCGGGTGGGGAACTGGGGCATGGTGATGACCTTTCCGACGGTGGAGGGAGGAGCGGGGGCGGTTCAGCGTTGGGGAACGGGGATCTGGTAGGGCTGGAGGTCCTCCGTGCACTGGCCCTTGGTGAGCGGGGTCTCGAACACCGGGGAGCTCGGCAGGCACGTCCGGCCCTGGACCTGCTTGATGTAGTTGCCGGGTCCGGAGACGGACGCGGTGAGGAGGCGGTCGAGCTTCTCGCCCTTGGAGCCGCAGCCGGTGAAGGCGGGGATGGTCGCCTCGCCGGTCAGCGGGCCGCCGTCGAGGAGCATGTAGCCGGTGGCGTCCTCGGGCGGGCTGTGCTCACCCCGGCCGTGCAGGACCAGATGGTCACCGGGGTGGTTCGCGGGATCCGGGTCGGTGGAGCTGAGCGGCTTCTCGGTCCTGCAGTCGGGCCCGACGTCCAGGGGGGTGCCGTTGACCTCGAGGTCGGTCACCCGCAGGGACAGGGGGACCCGGATGACGGTCTCGCCCACGAGCTTGTCCAGCAGCGCGGTGTCGAAGCGGACGGTCATGGGACCCGTCTGTTCCAGCACCATGGTGGCCGTCGTCGGGGTGAAGCCGAAGGTGAGGAAAGTGGCCTTGAAGGGAGGCGTCTGCATGCGGCCCTGGTGGTGCAGCCGGCCCGTGGCGTTGATCACGACGTGCAGGACGCCGTCCTCGTCCGGTATGACGTCCAGGGCACCCTGCTCGAGCAGCACGCAGGACAGGGGGAGGAGCGAGGCGCCGTTCAGTTTCCTCACGTTCGTGTAGCCGGTGATGTACGCGTTCAACGACGCCGACGTGAACGGGTTCTCCTCGTCGTAGGCGCACTGCGGTGCGTCGCGGTCCGCGACCGCGCCGGGCGTGTCCTCCGTCACCTTCGGCGCCCGGTCCCCCTGCCGGCCCTCCGGCTCCTTCGGCGTCCCGGGGGACGGGTCCGGTGCTCCGGAGGAGGGCCCGGGGGAGGACGGCGAACCGCTCGGTTCCGACGCGCCCGTGCCGACCGGCACGGTGGCCAGCAGTCCCCCGTCCGGCGTGTCCGCGTCGGGGGTGCAGTCGACGGTCAGCGAACCGGGGCCGGCGGCGGTCCCGTCCGCCGTGCCGAGTTCCAGGTCGACGGCGAGGTTCCCGGCGGAGAAGGACAGGTCGCCGTCGCCCCGGCCGGTCACCGAGGGCACGTCGCCCGTCGCGGTCAGCGTCAGCGGTCCGGAACCGGGAAGGGCGGCCGGTTCCGCGGTGCCGCGCCAGGTCGCCTCGGCCGTGGCCGCGTTCTGGGCGACGCCGACGGTGAGGCGGGTGGCGGCCCGCGCGGTGGCGGCCTCGAGCGCGGTGAGGTCCGCGACCGCCTCCGCCGGGAACTCCACGGTGGTGGTGACGTCGGTGGGCGAGACCGCCTCACCCGGCTCGGCCCGCTCCGGGAACGTCGCGGAGACCCGTACCGTCACGGGCTGCCGTCCGGACGGCAGCGCGCAGACGTAGGAGAGTTCGGCGTCGACCTCCTGGGCACCCGTGGCGGAGGCCGCGGCCGGCATCATGGCGGCGAGCACGACGAACGCGCCGATCGCCGCGCTCCTGGCACGGGCACGGGGAGGACGCGGCCCGGCGGTGCGGTTGCCTCTCAACACTGCTCCATTCAAGGGTGGGGACCGGAGACCTGCTGCCGGCATCCGCGGGGTTCTCGGCGTGGGCGGCCCGTCCCCTCCGTCCGGCCGGGCGGGCGGCGCCTCACGGTTGGGAGCCCATGACCTGTCGGCCCCCGCTCACCAGGTAGTCGCCCTTGAAGGTGGGCCTGGTGGCGGTCGTGACCAACGTGCCGCAGTTGACGGGGTTCCTGACGGCCAGCTCGCCGGCGGTGCTCCTGACGGCCAGGACGCCGGTGGAGTTGGTGTAGGTGGCGGTGGCCCTGCCCGTCACCGTGAACCTGCAGGCGCCGAAGGACAGGGTGGCGTGCACGTGGTCGATCCAGCCCGTCGTGACGCCGGTGGAGGCGTTGTGGTCCGACGCCACGACCGTCCAGGGAGTACCCGTGACGACGCTGATGTTCCCCAGGACGCTGCTGCAGGGGGAGGCGGGGGAGCCGAAGGTGATGGTGTCGACGGTGGCGACCGGCGCCGGGTTGCCCGTGCCGTTCGCGAGGGTGCCCGCTGCGGTCGACGTCGTGCAGGTCATCGGGATGGTGGCGGCCAGGGTGACGTTCCCGACGTTCTTCGCCGTATAGGGCCCCGGCGGGGTGACCGTCCAGACGGTGGAGGGCACCGCCGTGGCGGGAGCGGCGGTGAGGCCGAAGGCGGCCGCGGCCGTACCGGCCGCGACCGCGGCTCTTGCGAGGGACTGCTTCATGAGGCACGCACTCTCATGGACGGTTGCCGGGGACGGGGTCCCGCGATGAGCGGGACCGGTGGGGCACGGCACGGACAGTCCGCGTCCGCCCGGCCGGTTGTGCCGGCCGGGCGGACGCGAGCGGTCGGCGCCTTACGGGTTGGTGCCGACGATCTTCGGTACGGTGCCGTTCGACGCCTTGATGGCGTAGTTGCCCTTGAAGATGGGCTTGGTGGCGGTCGTGATCACCGTGCCGCAGTTCGCCGGGGCGGGGCTGGAGCTGACGGCCAGGTCGCCGGAGACGCTGCTGACCGCCAGGATGCCGGTGGAGTTGGTGTAGGTGGCGGTGGCCTTGCCCGTCACCGTGAACTTGCAGGCGCCGGCGGTCACGTTGGCCTTGACGTTGCCGATGTAGCCCTTGGTGACACCGGTCGAGGCGGTGTAGTCCGTCGCCACCACGGTCCACGGGGTGACCGCCACGGTGGTGACGTTGCCCAGGACGCTGGTGCACGGCGACGCGGAGGTACCGAAGTTGATGGCGTTGATGGCGGCGACCGTCGCCGGGTTGCCCGTGGTGCTGGCCATGGTGCCCGACGCGCCCGAGGTGGTGCAGGTCATCGGGATGGTGGCGGTCAGCACGATGTTGCCGCTGTTCGTCGCCGTGTAGCTGCCCGACGGGGTGACCGTCCAGGTGGTGGAGGGCACCGCCGAGGCGGGCGCGGCGGTGAGGCCGAAGGCGGCCGCGGCCGCACCCGCCACGACTGCGAACCTTCTCGTGTTCTTCTTCATGACGTCAGAACTCCTAGTGGATTGGCCGGCAGAGGTGGGCCGTGGCCGGTCGATCGAGGGAAGGCCGTGCGGCCCGCGGCTCGGTGTTCCCCGTCCGCGAGAAATGACGTTACTTGCGGGAAACTTAGCCGAACAATGCTGCTGTTCATGATTCTTTTGAAAGAAGAAGTATCTGTTTCCGGAGTGAGTGGTCCACGCGTCGTCTTAGTCATCAAGTGTCAATGTCGACGTTTCGCCGGCCGGGGCGGGATCTCGCCGCCCGCCCCCTCCCGTTCAGCCGTCCTGCTCACTCGGTGACAGTTCCCGGAGTGTTTTCTGTCTGCCCCGTGACAGGTTCCGGATGGCTGAAGCGGGTATCCCGGAAAACTCCGATCCCGCTCTTGCCCGGCGAGGTTACTGGGCCGTAACGTGCCGGTGTCGTGCTCGGTTCCAGGTCGGTGGCCCCCCGCCGGCCCGGGCCACGACGGATGTTTTCCGGCCTCGTCCTCCCATCGGGCCCGGACGTCCGCAGGCAGGGTCTCGCGGATCCGCACCCCCAAAGCCGCGGGACCCTGCTCCTGTCTCCCCGGAGACAAGTGCGGCCGGCGGGTTGTCTGCGCGGTGACAAGTTCCGGGAAAGGGACCGGAATCCGGCACCGCACCCGTTGTCATTGCACCCCCCACCGACTTAACGTGCGCCCCGCGGTGCACATCCGACCTGCGTCCGCTGGAGGTGATATGGGAATCGAAGTGGTGGTCGAGGGCCTGACCAAGTCCTTCGGTAAGCAGAGCATCTGGCGGGACGTCACCCTCACCCTTCCTGCCGGAGAGGTGAGCGTGATGCTGGGGCCGTCCGGCACCGGGAAGACGGTTTTCCTGAAGTCGCTCATAGGGCTGATCAAGCCCGAGGAGGGCCGTGTCCTCATCAATGGGGTGGACATGGTGAACAGCCCTCAGGGGGATATCTACGAGACCCGGAAACTGTTCGGTCTCATGTTTCAGGACGGAGCCCTTTTCGGGTCGATGTCCCTCTTCGACAACATCGCCTTCCCCCTGCGCGAGCACACGCGCAAGAAGGAGTCCGAGATCCGCCGCATCGTCATGGAGCGGATCGAGATCGTCGGACTGCTGGGCGCGGAGGGCAAGCTGCCGGGGGAGATCAGCGGCGGCATGCGCAAGCGGGCCGGCCTGGCCCGCGCGCTCGTGCTGGACCCGCAGATCGTCCTGTGCGACGAACCGGACTCCGGACTGGACCCGGTCCGCACCGCCTACCTCTCCCAGCTGCTGATCGACCTGAACGCGCAGATCGACGCGACGATGCTGATCGTCACCCACAACCTCGACATCGCCGCCACCGTGCCCGACAACATGGGGATGCTCTTCCGGCGCGAACTGGTCACCTTCGGACCGCGCGAGGTGCTGCTCACCAGTGAGGAGCCGGTCGTGGCCCAGTTCCTCGACGGCCGGCGCGAGGGCCCCATCGGGATGTCCGAGGAGAAGGACGCGGCCACCCTCGCCGCCGAGGCGGGCGTCCCCGGCGGGACCGGGCCCCGCAGGATCGTCCCGCAGCTGGAGCCCTCGCCCGGCCTCCCGCCGCGCCTGGCCGTCGCCCGGCGGCGCGACCGGGTCATGGGCATGCTCGACCGGCTGCCGCCCGCCGCGCAGGCCGCCATCCGGGACACCTACGCGTACAGCGCCCAGGCCCCCACCCTGCGGATGCCCGCCGCCGGGAGCGGCACATGATCACCGGTGCCCTGCGGCAGACCGGCCGGCTCTTCGCGCTCGCCGCCGAGGTGAGCCGCGCCGTCTTCCGCAGACCCTTCCAGTTCCGCGAGTTCCTCGAGCAGTTCTGGTTCATCGCGGGCGTCACCATCCTGCCCGCCGCTCTCGTCTCGATCCCCTTCGGCGCCGTCATCGCCCTCCAGGTGGGCTCCCTGACCCAGCAGCTGGGAGCCCAGTCGTTCACCGGGGGCGCCAGCGTCCTGGCCGTCGTCCAGCAGGCGAGCCCGCTCATCGTCGCCCTGCTCATCGCCGGCGCCGGCGGCTCCGCCATCTGCGCGGACCTCGGCTCCCGCACCATCCGCGAGGAACTCGACGCCATGGAGGTCATGGGCGTCTCGCCCGTCCAGCGCCTGGTCGTCCCCCGGGTCCTGGCCACCATGGCCGTGGCGGTCCTGCTCAACGGCCTGGTCTCCGTCGTCGGCACCCTCGGCGGCTTCTTCTTCAACGTGATCCTGCAGGGCGGCACCCCCGGCGCCTACCTGTCCAGCTTCTCCGCCCTCGCCCAGCTCTCCGACCTGTACATCAGCGAACTCAAGGCGCTGGTCTTCGGGTTCATCGCGGGCATCGTCGCCGCCTACCGCGGCCTCAACCCGCGCGGCGGCCCCAAGGGCGTGGGCGACGCCGTCAACCAGTCCGTCGTCATCACCTTCCTGCTGCTCTTCTTCGTCAACATGGTGATGACGGCCGTCTACCTCCAGATCGTCCCGCCGAAGGGAGGCTGAGCGCGATGGCCTCCCCGCTCGCCCTGCTCGACCGCACCGGCGACCAACTGCTCTTCTACGCACGGGCCCTGCTGTGGATCCCGCGGACCCTGCACCGCTACCTCAGGGAGGTGCAGCGCCTCCTGGCCGAGGTGGCCTTCGGCACCGGGGGCCTCGGCGTCATCGGCGGCACCATCGGCGTGATGATCGCGATGACGCTCTTCACCGGGACCGTCGTCGGACTCCAGGGCTACGCGGCCCTCGACCAGATCGGCACGGCCGCGTTCACCGGATTCGTCTCCGCCTACTTCAACACCCGCGAGATCGCCCCGCTCGTCGCCGGACTCGCCCTCTCGGCGACCGTCGGCGCCGGCTTCACCGCCCAGCTGGGCGCCATGCGCATCAACGAGGAGATCGACGCCCTCGAGGGCATGGGCATCCGCTCCAAGCCCTACCTGGTCACCACCCGCATCATCGCCGGCGTCGTCGCCATCGTCCCGCTCTACGCGATCGGGCTGCTCTCCTCCTACGTGGCGTCCCGCTACGTGACCGTCCTGTTCAACGGGCAGTCCCGGGGCACCTACGACCACTACTTCAACCTCTTCCTCTCCCCCACGGACGTACTGCTCTCCGTGCTGAAAGTGCTGATCTTCAGCGTGATGGTGATCCTGGCCCACTGCTACTACGGCTACCGCGCCACGGGCGGCCCCGCCGGCGTCGGCATCGCCGTCGGCCGGTCCGTGCGCAACGCCATCGTGCTGATCAGCGTCACCGACTTCTTCCTGTCGCTCGCCCTGTGGGGCGCGACCACGACCGTGAAGGTGGCGGGGTGACATGAGCGGACGACGAGGCGCGACCCTGGGCCGCCGCTGTGCCGGGGTGGCGTACCTGCTGGTGCCCGCCCTGCTGATCTGGCTGGCCGTCGCCGTCTACGACAAGAGGTTCACCGACTCCGACCCGGTGGTCGTCGAGACCGGCAGCGTCGGCAACGAGATGCACCCGGGCGCCGAGGTCAAACTGCGCGGCGTCGTCGTCGGCGAGGTCCGCTCCATCGACGCCCACGGCGACGGGGCCCGGCTCACCCTCGCGATGAAGCCCGGCACCCTGGAGCGGGTACCGGACGACGTCCGCGCCCAGATGCTGCCGACCACCCTGTTCGGCGAACGGTTCGTGGCCCTCGTGCCGTCCCAGAACCCCTCGCCCCGGCCGCTGGCCGCCGGAGCCGTCATCCCCCAGGACCGCTCCGAGAACGCCGTCGAACTCCAGCAGGTCCTCGACAACGTCCTGCCGATGCTCACCGCGGTCCAGCCGCAGAAGCTCTCCGCGACCCTCTCGGCCGTCTCGCAGGCCCTGGAGGGACGCGGCGACCGGCTCGGCGACACGCTCGGCGTGCTCGACGACCACCTGCGGGAGTTCAACCCCCACCTGCCCACCCTCAACCGGGACCTCAGACAGCTCGTGAAGGTCAGCCATGTCTACGCGGACGCCGCGCCCGACATCATCACGGCGCTCACCGACTTCACCACCACCAGCGGCACCCTCGCCGCGCAGGAGGCCGACCTCGCCGGCACCCTCGGCGCCACCACCCGGACGGCCGAGGACATGACGGCCTTCCTGCGCAAGAACGAGGACACCGTCATCCGCCTCAGCGCCACCGGCAGGCCCACCCTGGAACTGCTCGCCGAGTACTCGGCCTCCTTCCCCTGCACCCTGCGCACCCTCGCCGAGTTCGTGCCCGCCATGGACAAGGCGCTCGGCAAGGGCACCGACCGGCCCGGCATCCACGTCGACGTCACCACCGTCCCCTCGCGCGGCGCCTACGTGCCCGGCCGCGACACCCCGGCGTACGACTCCGGCGGCGGCCCCCGCTGCCACCCGGTGCCCTACCTCGGCGCGTCCGCCGCCCCCGCCGCCCGGGCGTCCGCCGCGACGGACGAGGACCTCGGCCCCGCCAACTCCCCGCAGGAGAACGCCCTCGTCAACGAACTGCTCGCGCCCGCGGCCGGCCGCAGCCCCGCGGACCTGCCCGACTGGAGCAGCCTGCTCGTCGGCCCCGTCTACCGCGGCACGGAGGTGACCCTCGGATGAGCACCCCGGACCACGCGCACACCCGGCGCCGCCCGCTGACCGGAACGCTGCTCAAATCCCTCGTCTTCGTCCTGGTCACCGCCCTGGCCACGGCCGTGCTCGGCCTCAGCGTCGCCAACACCGGCGTGGGCTCCGGCACGCACAGCTACAAGGCCCTGTTCACCGACGTCACCGGGCTCACCGACGGCGACAGCGTGCGGATCTCCGGGGTGGAGGTCGGCGAGGTGACCGACGTCCGCGTCGTGCGGCGCCGCACCGCGCAGGTCACCTTCACCGTCCGCGACGACCGCCGGCTGCCCCGGTCGGCCACCGCCGCCGTGAAGTACCTCAACATGGTCGGCCAGCGCTACGTCGCCCTCGACCGCGGCAGCGGCGACCTCACCGGCACCCTCGACGAGGGCGCCACCATCCCGCTCGAGCGCACCACGCCCGCCCTCGACCTGACCCTGCTCTTCAACGGGTTCAAGCCCCTGTTCGAAGGCCTGTCCCCGAAGGACGTCAACGAGCTCGCCGGATCGATCGTGCAGGTCCTCCAGGGCGAGGGCGCCACCGTCGACAGCCTGATCCGCCACGTCGGTTCGCTCAGCACCACCGTCGCCGCCAAGGACAAGGTGATCGGCCAGGTCGTCGACAACCTCAGCACCGTCCTGAAGACCCTCAACGACCGCGAGGCCGGCTTCGACGACCTCGTCGACACCCTGCAGGACCTCGTCTCCGGCTTCAACGAGGACCGCGAACCCCTCGGCGAGGCGGTCGAGGCCATGGGCGACCTCACCACCGTCACCGCCGGCCTCCTCGAGGACGGACGCGCGCCCCTCAAGCAGGACATCCGCGAACTGGGGCGGCTCTCGGAGGGCCTGGGCGAGCGCACCCCGCAGATCGAGGACTTCCTCGACCGGACCCCCGCCAAGATGACCGCCCTGGCCCGCCTGTCCTCCTACGGCTCGTGGCTCAACCTCTACCTCTGCGAGGCACGCGTGAGCGGAGTGACCACCTCCGACGGCTCCGAACCGCCGACCGGCATCGCGATCACCGAATCGAGGTGCCGCGGATGAGGCCCTTCACCCGACGCGGCGGGAGCGACGAGCCGGCCGGGCCCGGGAAGACGGAGCCGGCCGGGCGGTCGGCGGCCGGGTCCCGGCGCCCGCGCGTCAAGCCGGTCAGGGAACGCGACCCCGTCGCCGTGGCCGTCGTCGGACTGCTCGGCTTCGCCCTGCTCGCCGCCCTCGTGTACAACGTGGAGCGGCTGCCGCTGGGCGGCGGCACCTCCTACAGCGCCGACTTCTCCGAGGCGGCCGGCCTCGACGAGGGCGACGAGGTGCGCATCGCCGGCGTCAAGGCGGGCCGGGTCACCGGTGTCGGTCTCGACGGCGCCAAGGTGAAGGTCACCTTCGAGGTCGAGGACGCCTGGCTCGGCGACCGGACGACCGCCGCCATCGCCATCAAGACCCTCCTCGGCGACAAGTACCTGGCCCTCGACCCGCTCGGCTCCGCCCGGCAGGACCCCGGCAGCCGCATCCCGCTGTCCCGCACCACCTCCCCCTACGACGTGACGCAGGCGTTCCAGGACCTCAGCGGCACCGTCGACGCCATCGACACGCGGAGGCTCGCGGAGAGCTTCGAGACCCTCTCCGACACCTTCAAGGACTCCCCGCCGCACGTGAGGAAGGCCGCCGGCGGCCTGTCCGCCCTGTCCAAGTCCGTCTCCAAGCGGGACGCGGAACTCTCCGAACTCCTCAAGGGCAGCGCCACGTTCACCAAGACCCTGCAGAACAAGCAGTCCAGCTTCGAGACCCTCCTGGAGGACGGCGGCACCCTCCTCGGCGAACTCCGGGACCGCCGCGCCGCCATCCGCGCCCTCCTCAAGGGGAGCAGGGAACTCGGCACCGAACTCGCCGGCCTCGTCGACGACAACGAGAAGCAGCTCGGCCCCACCCTCAAGGCCCTCGGCCGGGTCACCGGCGTCCTGGAGAAGAACAGCGCCCAGCTCGGCAAGACCCTCGCGCTGGCCGGGCCGTACTACCGCCTCGTCGGCAACACCCTCGGCAACGGCCGCTGGTTCGACAGCTACCTGTGCGGTGTCGTCCCCCGCACCTACCTGCCCGAGACCTCCTTGCCCGAGACCGGCTGCATGCCGCCGAAACAGGCGGCGGCCCAGGGGAACGGTGAACGATGAGCAGACGCAGAAGAGTCCTCACCGGCGTGCTCGCCCTCGCGGTGCTCGCCGCCGGGGGCCTGGTCGCCGTCCGGGTCCTCGGCTCCGAGGGCACCCGCATCACCGCCTACTTCGACCGGGCCGTCGGCATCTACGCCGGATCCGACCTGCGCATCCTCGGGGTGCGGGCCGGCGAGGTGGAGTCGGTGCGGCCGCAGGGCACCACGGTGCGCGTCGGCCTCCTCCTGGACGAGGGCGTGAAGGTCCCCGAGGGGGCGAGGGCCGTCGTCGTCGCCCCGAGCGTCGTCGCCGACCGCTACGTGCAGCTGACCCCCGCCCACAGTTCGGGGCCCGCCCTCGCCGAGGGCGCCGTGCTGCCGGCCTCCCGCAACCGCACCCCCGTCGAGATCGACCAGCTCTACGCGTCGGTCACCGAACTGTCCGAGGCCCTCGGCCCGGACGGCGCCAACTCCGCCGGCGCGCTGTCCGACCTGCTGACGACCGGCGCCGCCAACCTCGACGGCAACGGCGAGGCCATCGGCACGGGCATCGAGGAATTCGGCAAGGCGGCCAGGACCCTCGACGGCAGCAGCGGCGACCTGTTCAGCACCCTCAGCCGGCTCCAGACCTTCACCACCATGCTGAAGGACAAGGACACCGACGTGCGGACCGCGCAGGAACGCCTGGACGAGGTCGTCACCTTCTTCGCCGACAACAAGGACGACCTCACCGGCGCGCTCGAGGAACTCGGCACCGCCCTCGGCCAGGTCAAGACCTTCATCGAGGACAACCGGGGCGAGCTGAAGAAGAACGTCGACCGGCTCGTCCCCGTCACCCGGACCCTCGTCGAGCAGCGCGCCTCCCTCGCCGAGGCCCTGGACGTGGCACCGCTGGCCGCGGGCAACCTGGTCCGCGCCTACAACCCCGACACCCGCACCCTCGACGGCCGCGCCAACCTCAACGAGATCAGCATGGGCGGACCGCTGCTGCCCCTGCCCGCGGCGGGCGCCCCGGCCACGGGCGGCGACGCGACCGGGAACGACGGCGGACCGGCGGCCTCCGGGAAGGGGGAGCGATGAAGGGGACGAGGAAGCGCGGCGCACGGCGCGCCGGTCCGGCGGCCGACGGGATCAGGCGCGGCGTGCTCACCACGGGCGGCGCGGCCGGCCTCACCCTGGGCGGACTGCTCGCCCTCGGCCTCGGCTTCGCCCTGGCCCTCGGCGCGGCCACCACCGGCCTCCCGCGCTTCGACGGCATCGAGGACCTGCCGCTGCCCGGCGGCGCCGACCTCGGCGACCACCCCTACACCGTCACCGCGGAACTCCGCGACGTCCTCAGCCTGGTCCCGCAGTCCGCGGTGAAGGTCAACGACGTCGCCGTCGGCCGGGTCACCGCCGTCGAACTCGGCGACGACGCCTGGTCGGCCCGCGTCACCATGAGGATCAACGGCGACGTGCGGCTGCCCGCCGACGCCACCGCCCGGCTCGAACAGTCCAGCCTGCTGGGCGAGAAGTACGTCCAACTCGCCGCACCCGCAAGGGAGTCCGGCAGCGCAGCCGGGACCGGGTCCGGGCGGCTGGAGGACGGCGGCGTCATCCCGGTCTCCCGCACCGGCCGCGACACCGAGGTCGAGGAGGTGTTCGGCGCGCTGTCCCTGCTCCTCAACGGCGGCGGCGTCAACCAGCTCAAGACCATCACCCGGGAACTCAACGCGGCGCTCGGCGGACGCGAGCCCGAGGTCCGCTCCGTGCTGAAACGGGTCAACACCCTGGTGACCGACCTCGACGAGAACCGGGGCGACATCACCGACGCCCTCGACGCCGCCAACCGGCTCTCCGCGACCCTCGCCACCCGCAAGGACGATGTCGGCACCGTCCTCACCGACCTCTCGCCCGGACTGAAGACGCTCGAGAGGCAGCGCGGCTCCCTGCTGACCATGCTGCGCTCCCTCGACACCCTCTCCGGCGTCGCCGTCTCCACCATCGACGCGAGCAAGGACGACATGATCGCCGACCTCAAGGCCATCGCGCCGACCCTGAAGGCGCTCGCGGACGCGGGCACGGACCTGCCCGACTCGCTCCAGGTGCTGCTGACGTACCCGTTCACCGACGAGGTGCTGCGGGGCGTGAAGGGCGACTACCTCAACGTGTACCTGGACATGACCGCCGTCCCCGGCACCCAGGTGATCCCGCCCCTGGTGCCGCAGGGCACGGCCTCCCCCTCCGCCCCGGCGGACGGCGGCCCGGCGGCGGCCGGGAAGGGGCCCTCCTCCGCGAGGACCGGCGGGGAAGAGGAGTCCGGCCGGGAACCGGAACCGGCCCGGTCGCCGGGAACACCGTCGCCGCGGCGGCCCGCACCGGAGCACTCGCCCCCGCTGCCCCTGCCCTCCGTCTCCGCCTCCACCGCCTCCGGGGCGCCGGCGGACCCGGCCACCGCCCGGGGAGGTGCGTCCGGTTGATCACCCTCGCCGTACGGCTGAAGAACCTCGCCTTCCTCCTCGTCGCCGTCCTCGCCCTCTCCTACCTCGGCATCCGCTACGCCGACCTCGGCCGGTACGTCGGCGTCGCCGACCACTACACCGTGGACGTGCTGCTCCCGCGCACCGGCGGCCTGTTCACCCACTCCGACGTCACCTACCGGGGCGTCTCCGTGGGACGGGTCGGCCCGATCGGCCTCACCGCCGACGGCGTCGTCGCCGAACTCCGCATCAAGAAGTCCGCCCCGAGCATCCCCGCCGACACCCGCGCGGTGGTCGCCGGACTCTCCGCCGTGGGCGAGCAGTACATCGACCTGCGGCCCGAGAGCGACGGCGGCCCCTACCTCGCCGAGGGCACCCGCATCGAACAGACCGACACCGAGGTGCCCGCCCCCGTCACCGACGTCCTCACCGGAGTGAACGCCCTCGCCGACTCCGTACCGCTCGAGGACCTGCGCACGGTCGTGGACGAGTTCGGCAAGGCCTTCGAGGGCCACGGCGACGACCTCGAGGTCCTGCTGGAGAGCGGCAGCGGCTTCGTGGAGGCCGCCGACCGCAACCTGCCGTCCACCACCCGGCTCATCACCGACGGCGAGACCGTCCTGCGCACCCAGGCCGAAGAGGCGCAGGCCATCAGGGACTTCGCCACCGGAGCGGAGGAACTGGCCCGCGCCCTCAAGGGCTCCGACGCCGACCTGCGCCGCCTGCTGACCGTCACCCCCGACGCCGCCACCCAGGTCAGCGGCCTCCTGCGGGACCTCGACCCGAGCCTCGGCGTCGTCCTCGCCAACCTGCTCACCACCTCCGAGGTCGCCGTCACCCGGCAGCGCGGCACGGAGGAGTTCCTGGTGAAGGTCCCGGCGGCCGTCGCCGCCGGCGCCACCGCCGTCGACGGGGGAAAGCTGAACTTCGGCATGGCCGTCACCTTCTTCAACCCCCTGCCCTGCACCGCCGGGTACGGCGCCACCCGCTACCGCAACGGGCTCGACCTCGGCACCACGCCCGCCCTCAACACCGGCGCGGCCTGCACCGCCCCCGCCGCGGACGGGGTCAACGTGCGCGGCTCGGCGAACGCCCCGAAGGGCGGCCCGGTCCCCGAACCGGCCAAGCCCGGCACCCTGCCCTCCGGCAGCGGCAGCAGCGGCAGCAGCGGCGACAGCGGGGCGAGGGCGGCCGGCCCGGCGCTCCCCGGCGCCCTCGCCCTGCCCGGCCAGGCCGGCGAGGCACCCGCGGACATGACGGGCCTCCTCACCCCGGCCACCGGGAGCACCCGATGAAGCGGACCCGTGTCCTCACCGGTGTGGGGCTCGCCCTGGCGCTCGGCTTCTGCGGCACCGGCGCGTGGACCTACGCCCAGGCACGCACCGACGACGCGCTCGCCCACGGCCGGGAACGCGACCGGGCGCTCGCCGACGGACGCGAGGGCGTCGCCGTGCTCACCACCCTCGACGCCTCCACCCGGCAGCGGGCCGAGAAGGGCATCCAGGCCTGGCGCGCCGCCTCCACCGGCCCCCTGCGCGAGGAACTGGGCGGCACCGAGGCCGAGGCGGGCGCCTCGGCGCGCGGCACGGTCACCGAGGCCGCCGTCACCG
>NZ_LIRG01000283.1 GCF_001419695.1 Streptomyces prasinopilosus | reverse complement strand
ACACGGACCGTCCGGTCCGGATCGTTGAGGTTCCTTTGCAGTAAACACAGCGAGGACGCTGGACACGACCGGGCCCATTCCGCCCGGCGTGCCGCTCTCGTGCATGTGTCACCGGATCACCGGTAAACATTCACGGAGAGTTTGATCCTGGCTCAGGACGAACGCTGGCGGCGTGCTTAACACATGCAAGTCGAACGATGAACCACCTCGGTGGGGATTAGTGGCGAACGGGTGAGTAACACGTGGGCAATCTGCCCCTCACTTCGGGACAAGCCCTGGAAACGGGGTCTAATACCGGATAACACCCCCGCCCGCATGGGCGGGGGTTGAAAGCTCCGGCGGTGAGGGATGAGCCCGCGGCCTATCAGCTGGTTGGTGAGGTAACGGCTCACCAAGGCGACGACGGGTAGCCGGCCTGAGAGGGCGACCGGCCACACTGGGACTGAGACACGGCCCAGACTCCTACGGGAGGCAGCAGTGGGGAATATTGCACAATGGGCGCAAGCCTGATGCAGCGACGCCGCGTGAGGGACGACGGCCTTCGGGTTGTAAACCTCTTTCAGCAGGGAAGAAGCGCAAGTGACGGTACCTGCAGAAGAAGCGCCGGCTAACTACGTGCCAGCAGCCGCGGTAATACGTAGGGCGCGAGCGTTGTCCGGAATTATTGGGCGTAAAGAGCTCGTAGGCGGCCTGTCGCGTCGGTTGTGAAAGCCCGGGGCTTAACCCCGGGTCTGCAGTCGATACGGGCAGGCTAGAGTGTGGTAGGGGAGATCGGAATTCCTGGTGTAGCGGTGAAATGCGCAGATATCAGGAGGAACACCGGTGGCGAAGGCGGATCTCTGGGCCATTACTGACGCTGAGGAGCGAAAGCGTGGGGAGCGAACAGGATTAGATACCCTGGTAGTCCACGCCGTAAACGGTGGGCACTAGGTGTTGGCGACATTCCACGTCGTCGGTGCCGCAGCTAACGCATTAAGTGCCCCGCCTGGGGAGTACGGCCGCAAGGCTAAAACTCAAAGGAATTGACGGGGGCCCGCACAAGCAGCGGAGCATGTGGCTTAATTCGACGCAACGCGAAGAACCTTACCAAGGCTTGACATACACCGGAAACGTCTGGAGACAGGCGCCCCCTTGTGGTCGGTGTACAGGTGGTGCATGGCTGTCGTCAGCTCGTGTCGTGAGATGTTGGGTTAAGTCCCGCAACGAGCGCAACCCTTGTCCCGTGTTGCCAGCAAGCCCTTCGGGGTGTTGGGGACTCACGGGAGACCGCCGGGGTCAACTCGGAGGAAGGTGGGGACGACGTCAAGTCATCATGCCCCTTATGTCTTGGGCTGCACACGTGCTACAATGGCCGGTACAATGAGCTGCGATACCGCGAGGTGGAGCGAATCTCAAAAAGCCGGTCTCAGTTCGGATTGGGGTCTGCAACTCGACCCCATGAAGTCGGAGTTGCTAGTAATCGCAGATCAGCACTGCTGCGGTGAATACGTTCCCGGGCCTTGTACACACCGCCCGTCACGTCACGAAAGTCGGTAACACCCGAAGCCGGTGGCCCAACCCCCTTGCGGGGAGGGAGCCGTCGAAGGTGGGACTGGCGATTGGGACGAAGTCGTAACAAGGTAGCCGTACCGGAAGGTGCGGCTGGATCACCTCCTTTCTAAGGAGCACTTCTCGCCGGTCCTCGGGCCGGTCAGGGGCCAGTACACCGGCGCACGTCCGGTGCTGGTAGCTCATGGGTGGAACGTTGATTATTCGGCCGGCCGTTTCGGGCCGGGGACCTGCCAGTACTGCCCTTTCAGGGCGTGGAAAGCAGGATCTCCGGACGGGCGCCGGCCGGGCACGCTGTTGGGTGTCTGAGGGAATGAACCCCCTCCGATGCCGACCCCGGTACAGCACCGCATCCGCGGTGTGTGACGGGTGGTTGGTCGTTGTTTGAGAACTGCACAGTGGACGCGAGCATCTGTGGCCAAGTTTTTAAGGGCGCACGGTGGATGCCTTGGCACCAGGAACCGATGAAGGACGTGGGAGGCCACGATAGTCCCCGGGGAGCCGTCAACCAGGCTTTGATCCGGGGGTGTCCGAATGGGGAAACCCGGCAGTCGTCATGGGCTGTCACCCTTGCCTGAACACATAGGGCAAGCGGAGGGAACGCGGGGAAGTGAAACATCTCAGTACCCGCAGGAAGAGAAAACAACCGTGATTCCGGGAGTAGTGGCGAGCGAAACCGGATGAGGCCAAACCGCATGCGTGCGAGACCCGGCAGGGGTTGCGCATGCGGGGTTGTGGGATCTCTCTTCCACGGTCTGCCGGCCGTGGGACGAGTCAGAAACCGTTGACGTAGGCGAAGGACATGCGAAAGGTCCGGCGCAGAGGGTAAGACCCCCGTAGCCGAAACGTCAGCGGCTCGTTGGAGAGACACCCAAGTAGCACGGGGCCCGAGAAATCCCGTGTGAATCCGGCGGGACCACCCGCCAAGCCTAAATATTCCCTGGTGACCGATAGCGGATAGTACCGTGAGGGAATGGTGAAAAGTACCCCGGGAGGGGAGTGAAATAGTACCTGAAACCGTGTGCCTACAAGCCGTGGGAGCGTCGGACGTCGGCTTGCTGACGTCTCGTGACTGCGTGCCTTTTGAAGAATGAGCCTGCGAGTTTGCGGTGTGTTGCGAGGTTAACCCGGGTGGGGAAGCCGTAGCGAAAGCGAGTCCGAACAGGGCGATCCAGTAGCATGCCCAAGACCCGAAGCGGAGTGATCTAGCCATGGGCAGGTTGAAGCGGAGGTAAGACTTCGTGGAGGACCGAACCCACCAGGGTTGAAAACCTGGGGGATGACCTGTGGTTAGGGGTGAAAGGCCAATCAAACTCCGTGATAGCTGGTTCTCCCCGAAATGCATTTAGGTGCAGCGTCGCGTGTTTCTTGCCGGAGGTAGAGCACTGGATAGGCGATGGGCCCTACCGGGTTACTGACCTTAGCCAAACTCCGAATGCCGGTAAGTGAGAACGCGGCAGTGAGACTGTGGGGGATAAGCTCCATGGTCGAGAGGGAAACAGCCCAGAGCATCGACTAAGGCCCCCAAGCGTACGCTAAGTGGGAAAGGATGTGGAGTCGCACAGACAACCAGGAGGTTGGCTTAGAAGCAGCCACCCTTGAAAGAGTGCGTAATAGCTCACTGGTCTAGTGATTCCGCGCCGACAATGTAGCGGGGCTCAAGCGTACCGCCGAAGTCGTGTCATTGCAGTACATACCCCCAACGGGGACTGTGATGGGTAGGGGAGCGTCGTCTGCCGGGTGAAGCCGCGCCGGAAGGCAGTGGTGGACGGTTGACGAGTGAGAATGCAGGCATGAGTAGCGATACACACGTGAGAAACGTGTGCGCCGATTGACTAAGGGTTCCTGGGTCAAGCTGATCTGCCCAGGGTAAGTCGGGACCTAAGGCGAGGCCGACAGGCGTAGTCGATGGATAACCGGTTGATATTCCGGTACCCGCTGTGAAGCGTCAAACACCGAGCATCGTGATGCTAAGGCCGTGAAGCCGTTCCGGACCCTTCGGGGGAAGGAAAGTGGTGGAGCCGCCGGCCCAAGCGGTCAGTAGGTGAGTGATGGGGTGACGCAGGAAGGTAGTCCAGCCCGGGCGGTGGTTGTCCCGGGGTAAGGGTGTAGGACGTCAGGCAGGTAAATCCGTCTGGCACACAGTCTGAGACCCGATGCCGAGCCGATTGCGGTGAAGTGGATGATCCTATGCTGTCGAGAAAAGCCTCTAGCGAGTTTCATGGCGGCCCGTACCCTAAACCGACTCAGGTGGTCAGGTAGAGAATACCGAGGCGTTCGGGTGAACTATGGTTAAGGAACTCGGCAAAATGCCCCCGTAACTTCGGGAGAAGGGGGGCCATGTCCGGTGATGAGTCTTGCACTCTGAGCTGGGTGTGGCCGCAGAGACCAGCGAGAAGCGACTGTTTACTAAAAACACAGGTCCGTGCGAAGCCGTAAGGCGATGTATACGGACTGACGCCTGCCCGGTGCTGGAACGTTAAGGGGACCGGTCAGTCATCCTTCGGGGTGGCGAAGCTGAGAACTTAAGCGCCAGTAAACGGCGGTGGTAACTATAACCATCCTAAGGTAGCGAAATTCCTTGTCGGGTAAGTTCCGACCTGCACGAATGGCGTAACGACTTCTCGACTGTCTCAACCATAGGCCCGGTGAAATTGCACTACGAGTAAAGATGCTCGTTTCGCGCAGCAGGACGGAAAGACCCCGGGACCTTTACTACAGTTTGATATTGGTGTTCGGTTCGGCTTGTGTAGGATAGCTGGGAGACTGTGAAGCCGCCACGCCAGTGGTGGTGGAGTCGTCGTTGAAATACCAGTCTGGTCGTGCTGGATGTCTAACCTGGGTCCGTGATCCGGATCAGGGACAGTGTCTGATGGGTAGTTTAACTGGGGCGGTTGCCTCCTAAAGAGTAACGGAGGCGCCCAAAGGTTCCCTCAGCCTGGTTGGTAATCAGGTGTTGAGTGTAAGTGCACAAGGGAGCTTGACTGTGAGACCGACGGGTCGAGCAGGGACGAAAGTCGGGACTAGTGATCCGGCGGTGGCTTGTGGAAGCGCCGTCGCTCAACGGATAAAAGGTACCCCGGGGATAACAGGCTGATCTTCCCCAAGAGTCCATATCGACGGGATGGTTTGGCACCTCGATGTCGGCTCGTCGCATCCTGGGGCTGGAGTCGGTCCCAAGGGTTGGGCTGTTCGCCCATTAAAGCGGTACGCGAGCTGGGTTTAGAACGTCGTGAGACAGTTCGGTCCCTATCCGCTGTGCGCGTAGGAGTCTTGAGAAGGGCTGTCCCTAGTACGAGAGGACCGGGACGGACGAACCTCTGGTGTGCCAGTTGTCCTGCCAAGGGCATGGCTGGTTGGCTACGTTCGGGAGGGATAACCGCTGAAAGCATCTAAGCGGGAAGCCTGCTTCGAGATGAGGGCTCCCACCCACTTGATGGGGTAAGGCTCCCAGTAGACGACTGGGTTGATAGGCCGGATATGGAAGCACGGTAACGTGTGGAGTTGACCGGTACTAATAGGCCGAGGGCTTGTCCTCAGTTGCTCGCGTCCACTGTGTTGGTTCTGAAACCACGAACAACCCCATGTGTTCTGCATGGTGCGGTTGATGTTTCATAGTGT
>NZ_LIRG01000282.1 GCF_001419695.1 Streptomyces prasinopilosus | reverse complement strand
ACGCCATGCACGTCACCGCGTCGTGGGGTGCGGGCGTCGCGGTGACGTGCATGGCGTGCAGGAAGGCGTCGTTGGCCGGACCGGTCAGGGCGTCCCCGCGCGGCCCGAGCCGGGCCGCGGCGCCCAGGGTGGCCTCGATGGACTCGCCGGCGGCGTGCCGGACGCCCGGCGGCAGCAGGACGAGCGCGTCCTCGATGTGCGTGCGGTACGCGGTGGAGAGCACCGAGCCGAGGACGGCGATGCCGAGGGCGCCGCCGACCTGGCGGAAGGTGTTGCTGAGCGCGGAGGCCGAACCCGCCTTCTCCCGCGGCAGCGTCTGCATGATCACGACGCTGACCGGCGTCATGATGTTCGCCATGCCGGCTCCCATCAGGAAGAAGACGACCTCGAGGATCCAGATGGGCGTGTCCGCGTCCAGGAGCGCGAACGCGCCCAGCATCGCCGCGAGGAGCAGCATGCCGCCGGTGGTGGTCGCCCTGTTGCCGAAGCGGTCCACCAGCAGCCGGGCCCGCGGCGCGAAGATCATCTGGGCGGCGGCCAGCGGCAGCATCAGCAGGCCGGTCTCCAGCGGCGAGTACCCGCGCACGCTCTGGGTGTAGAACACGGCGAAGAACGTCACGCCCATCAGCGCGAAGAAGACCAGCGCGATCGCGACGATCGAGGCCGAGAAGACCTTGTTCCCGAAGTACGCCATGTCGATCGACGGGTGGGTGCTGCGCTTCTCCAGCACCACGAACGCGGCGAGCACGGCGAGCCCGGCGCCGATGCTCGACAGCACCGTGACGTCGGTGAAGTCGGCGAGCTGGCCGCCCTTGATGATGCCGTAGACCAGCAGGACCAGGCCGGCCACGGACAGGACGACGCCGACGGGATCGATCCGGCCGGGGTCCGGGTCGCGGGAGTCCGGCACGAGCCACAGCATCAGGGCGAGGGCGGTCAGCACGATCGGCACGTTGACCAGGAAGACCGAGCCCCACCAGAAGTGGTCCAGGAGCAGCCCGCCGGTGACCGGGCCGATGGCGATGGCGAGGCCGACCCCGCCCGCCCAGATGCCGATGGCCTTCGGCTGTTCGTCGCGTTCGAAGACGTTCATCAGGACGGCCAGGGTCGCCGGCATGACGAAGGCGGCGCCCAGACCCATCACCGCGCGGAAGCCGATCAGCTCCGCCGGGGTGCCGGAGAACGCGGCGAGGGCCGAGCCGGCGCCGAACACGACGAGGCCTGCGAGCAGCGTTTTCTTGCGGCCGAACCGGTCGCCCAGCAGGCCCGCGGTGAACAGCAGGCCCGCGAAGACAAGCGTGTAGGCGTTGATCGCCCACTCCAGTTCGCTCTGGGTGGCGCCCAGGCCGGTGGGGGCGGGTGTGGAGATCGTCTTGATGGCGACGTTCAGGATCGAGTTGTCCAAGACGACGATCAGCAGGCTCAGGATCAGCACGCCGAGGATCACCCAGCGGCGCCGGTGCACGTGTTCCGGTATGCGGCGGGCGGGGGCGGCGGCGGGGGAGGTCATACGGCCACCGTAGGACCGTTCCGAAACGGAACCGTCTCGTATCGGAATACCTTTGCCGAGACCTTGCCGGGGCATTGCGCCGCCTTTCGGCAAAGACCGTCCCCTTGGCACCGGCTCTCGCGAGGTGCCACCATGGAAGCGATCCGGGGACGCCGTCAGGGTGCCTCGAGATGATGTGTGAGGAGCCGTTTCCATGACGCAGCTTTCGGCTGCCCCGACGGGCACGTCCGTCCCCCCCGGCAGCGGTAAGACGCTGTACGGAGGCAAGGGCACACGCCGTATCACCGTCCGCGACATCGCCCTCGCCAAGGAACGCGGCGAGAAGTGGCCCATGCTCACCGCCTACGACGCGATGACCGCGTCCGTCTTCGACGAGGCCGGCATCCCGGTCATGCTCGTCGGCGACTCCGCGGGCAACTGCCACCTCGGGTACGAGACGACCGTCCCCGTCACCCTCGACGAGATGGCCGTGCTGTCCGCGGCCGTGGTCCGCGGCACCAGCCGCGCCCTGATCGTCGCCGACCTGCCCTTCGGCTCCTACCAGGAGGGGCCGGTGCAGGCACTGCGCTCGGCGACCCGGCTGGTCAAGGAGGCCGGGGTCGGCGCCGTCAAGCTGGAGGGCGGAGAGCGCTCGCACCGTCAGATCGAGCTGCTGGTGGAGTCCGGCATCCCGGTGATGGCGCACATCGGCCTCACCCCGCAGTCCGTGAACGCCATGGGCTACCGGGTCCAGGGACGCGGCGAGGAGGCCGCGCAGCAGCTGCTGCGGGACGCCAAGTCCGTGCAGGACGCGGGCGCCTTCGCCGTCGTCCTGGAGCTGGTGCCGGCCGAGCTGGCCGCCGAGGTGACCCGGACGCTGCACGTCCCCACCGTCGGGATCGGCGCGGGGGCCGGGACGGACGCGCAGGTGCTGGTGTGGACCGACATGCTCGGGCTGACCGGCGGCCGGGTGCCGAAGTTCGTGAAGCAGTACGCGAACCTGCGTGAGGTCATGGGCGGCGCGGCGAAGGCGTTCGCCGAGGACGTCGTGGGCGGAACGTTCCCGCAGGAGGAGCACTCCGTCCACTGAACCACCGCCGGAGCGGCGCAGAAGCGCTGCCGCTGAGCCAACGCCGCACCACATGACGGGCCCGCCGACTTCCCCCATCGGCGGGCCCGTCCCCCTTTTTGCGCCCGAGCCGGCGCCGCTCTCGCGGAGGGCGGTGGCCCGCCGTCGGGGTTGCTCAATGGGTGGTTGCGGTGGTCGTCGCGTGTGTGGCGGGCACGGGGGCCAACTGCCCACCCGCACCGACGCGGTGCCCCCGCGGCGAACTCCCGGCGGCCGTCCGCCCCTCTCCCGGCAGCCCTCTGTCGGGCGGCTGTCGGGGGTTTGTCGGTGGGAGGTGCGAAGGTCGGGGCATGACGCGAAACGACAACGACTCCGGTGGCGCGGGCAGCGCCGTCACCGTGCGGGGGCTGGTCAAGCACTACGGCGGGACCAAGGCACTGGACGGTGTCGACCTGGAGGTGCGCGAGGGCACCGTGATGGGGGTCCTCGGGCCGAACGGCGCCGGCAAGACCACCCTGGTGCGCATCCTCTCCACCCTGCTCGCCCCGACCGCGGGCGAGGCCACCGTGGCCGGGTACGACGTGCTCCGCCAGCCCCGGCAGCTGCGCAGGGTGATCGGGCTGACCGGGCAGTACGCCTCCGTGGACGAGAAGCTCGCCGGCTGGGAGAACCTGTACATGATCGGCAGGCTGCTCGACCTGTCCCGCAAGGAGGCCCGTGCCCGCGCCGACGAGATGCTGGAGCGGTTCTCGCTCACCGAGGCGGCCCGGCGCCCGGCGGCCACGTACTCCGGCGGCATGCGGCGCCGGCTGGACCTGGCCGCGTCGATGATCGGCCGGCCCGCGGTGCTGTTCCTCGACGAGCCGACCACGGGGCTGGACCCGCGCACCCGCAACGAGGTGTGGGTCGAGGTCAGGCGGCTGGTCGGGGACGGGGTGACCGTGCTGCTGACCACCCAGTACATGGAGGAGGCCGAGCAGCTCGCCTCCGAACTGACCGTCGTGGACCGCGGCAAGGTCATCGCGAACGGCGGCATCGAGGAGCTGAAGGCCAGGGTCGGCGGCCGCACCCTGCGGATCCGCCCGGCCGATCCGCTGCAGCTGCGCCCGCTCGCCTCCGCGCTCGACGAGCTGGGCATCACCGGGCTCGCCACCGCCACCGTGGACTCGGAGCGGGGTGCCGTCCTGGTCCCGGTCCTCAGCGACGAGCAGCTGACCGCGGTGGTCGGCGCCGTCACCGCGCGGGGCCTGACCCTCGCCTCCCTCACCACCGAACTGCCCAGCCTGGACGAGGTGTTCCTGTCGCTCACCGGCCACCGCGCCGGTGCCCCGCAGGACACCGTGCCCGCCGAGACCAGCGAGGAGGCCGCCGCATGAGTTCCGCGACGTCCGCGAAGACCACGACGCCCCCGGCCGCGACGGCCGGCCCCGCTCCGGCCGGGGCGGGCGGGCCGGCCGGGATCTCCCGCGCGGGTGCCGACGACGGCCGCATCCCGCTGCGTTCCCATCTGCGCCACACCGGCGCCCTGGTCCGCCGCAACCTGCTGTGGATCCGCCAGGACCCGGAGTCGATGTTCGACGCCGTGCTGTTCCCGATCGTGTTCACCCTGCTGTTCGTGTACGTCTTCGGCGGCTCGATCGGGCAGTCGCTGGGCGGCGGGCAGGAGGCGTACGTGCAGTACATCGTCCCCGGCCTGATGGCCATGATGGGCATGAACATGGCCATGGGGGTGGGGACCGGCTTCAACCAGGACTTCAACACCGGTGTCATGGACCGTTTCCGGTCGCTGCCCATCGGCCGCGGCTCGGTGCTGTTCGCCAAGATCGCGGTCGAGGTGCTGCGCATGCTGATCGCCACCGCGATCCTCCTGGTCGTCGGTGTCCTGGTCGGCTTCGACATCACCGACTGGCCGGGACTGTTCGCCGCCGTGGGGCTGGCCGTGCTGTTCGGCTCGGCCCTCATGTGGATCTTCATCACGCTGGGCGTGACGATGAAGAACGCGCAGTCGGTGCAGGCGATGGGCTTCCTGGTGCTGATGCCGCTGCAGTTCGGTTCGTCGATCTTCGCGCCCACCCAGTCGATGCCGGGCTGGCTGCAGGCCTTCACCGACGTCAACCCGCTGTCCTCGCTGGCCGACGCCGCGCGCGGCCTGATGGTGGGCGGCCCGGTCGCGCACGACCTGTGGCTGACGGTGGCCTGGTCGGTGGGGATCACGGCGGTGATGGCGCCGATCGCGATCCACAAGTTCCGCACGAAGAGCTGACCCGTCCCACCGCGCCCCCGGCGGGCCCGGGCACACGGGACGCCCGGGGCGGCGGACCGGACCGGGGCGGCGGACCGGGGCGGCGGGTCAGACCAGGGCGGCGGCCTCCTCCGGGGAGAGGCGGCCGCCCTCCGCGTACGCGGTCTCGTACGCCGTGTCACCGAGGGCGGCCCGGGTCCGCCGCTCGGCCAGGTCGCGCACCTCGCGCTCCATGCGCCCGGCGACGTGGCCGGGGGGCAGCGAGGCGTCGGCGGCGCCGAGGCAGCGGGCCGCGTCGCGGGCCCGCCGTCCGCCGTCCACGCCGGCCAGGGCCGTGGCGCCCATGGCCAGGTGCGAGGCCCGCATGTGGGCGGCGATCGCCAGGGTCAGCGGATTGCCGGACTGCGCGAGCGCTCCGCGGAGCGTGTCCAGCGCCCGTTCGTGGTGTCCGTCGACGACGTCCAGCCAGCCCTCGGCGCCGAGGATGAAGGCGTCGAATACGACGTAGTGCGCGATGCGGAACTCCTCGCGCAGCACGCGCAGTTGGTCGCGCGCCTCGGCGGTGCGCCCGGTCATGCCGAGCCAGCCGGTCAGGAAGAGGCGGGCCGCGGGCAGGGCCGGCTCGTGCCCGCCGCCGCGCCGTTCGATGACGTCGCGCAGCAGCAGCTCACCGCGCTCCTCCTCCCCCGTCTCCAGCAGCACGCCGCCCAGCCGGGCGGTGAGCACCGCCGCCTGGGCGTGGGCGCCGAGGCGTTCGGCGTACCGGATGGCCTCCTCGAAGTCGGCGGCGGCGAGCGCGTACTCACCGCGGCGTTCGCGCGCCTCGGCGCGGGCGGACAGGCTCTCCGCGGTGCCCCAGGCGTCGCCGAGCCGCCGGTAGATCTCCAGGGCCTCGTCGGCGTCGCGCAGCGCGTCGCCGGCCCAGTCGCTGCGGTTGGCGAGGAAGTTGGCCCTCATCTGCAGGTTGGAGGCGAGTTCCCAGTCGAATCCGGGTGCCTGCCGGCAGGTGCGGACGGCCTCGTCGACGGCCTTGTGCAGGGTGCCCATCTCGCCGATCAGCATCAGGGCGAACGCCCAGAACGTCCCGGGCGGGCGGCAGGTCTGCGGCTGGCCGGGCTCGTAGGCGGCGGCGATGACCCGCAGCCGGTGCTGCGCCCCGGACGTCATCCAGTCGTCCAGCTCCGTGTCCATGCACGCCATGTGGGACAGGTGCACGCCCCGGCGGGCCTCGGTGAGCACCTCACCGGTCATCGGGGGCGGGGCGTCGGTGCAGCGCCGCCACAGGGAGGGGCCGGGGCCCGCCGGCCCGGCGAAGGGGTCCGGGCCCAGCGCCATCACCTCACGGCACCAGGTGCGGGCCTCGATGCGCTGGTCGCGCATCTGCCAGTACCAGGTCAGCGACAGCGTCAGGCACAGCGCCTCCTGCTCGTCGCGGGCGGCGAGGGCGCGGCGCAGCGCGGTGCGCAGGTTCTCGTACTCGCGCTCCAGTCTCCCGATGGCGGCCAGCTGGTCCGGTCCGCGCAGCAACGGGTCGGTGGTGCGGGCGAGTTCGCGGTAGTACGTGAGGTGGGCGCGTTCGGCGCCGGTGCGCTGTCCGGCCTCGTCGAGCCGTTCGGAGGCGTACTCGGCGACCGTCTCCAGCAGCCGGTAGCGCATCCCGTCGCCGCGGGCGCCGTCCGCCGGAGGGTCCGCCACCACGAGGGACTTGTCCACGAGCGAGCCGAGCCCGTCCAGTACGGCGGGTCCGCACACGGCCTCGGCGGCGGCGAGGTCGCAGCCGCCCGCGAAGACGGACAGCCGCCGCAGGACGTCCCGTTCGGCGTCGTCGAGCAGCTCCCAGGACCAGTCGACGACGGCCCGCAAGGTCTGCTGGCGGGGCCGGACGGTGCGGCTGCCGGAGGTGAGCAGCCGGAAGCGGTCGTCGAGCCGGTCGGCGATCTGGCGGGGGGTCAGCATCCGCAGCCGGGCGGCGGCGAGTTCGATGGCGAGGGGCAGTCCGTCGAGCCGCCGGCAGATCTCCGCGCACGCCTCCGGGTCGTCCTCGACGCGGAAGCCGGGGCGGGCGGCGGCCCCGCGGTCGGCGAGCAGCCGCAGCGCCACCGGTTGCGGCAGCGGCTCCACCGGGCGCAGCGACTCCCCCGGGACACCGAGGGGTTCACGGCTGGTGGCGAGCACGGTGAGGCCGGGGCAGCGTTCGAGGAGCGTCTCGACCAGCCGGGCGACGGCGTCCACGACGTGCTCGCAGTTGTCCAGGACGAGCAGCATGCGCCGCCGGCCGCAGTGCTCGGCGAGGCGGTCCACGGGGTCGCCGCCGCGTTCGGCGG
>NZ_LIRG01000281.1 GCF_001419695.1 Streptomyces prasinopilosus | reverse complement strand
GGTCGGCGACGACGACCTCGGCGCCCTCGGCGGCGAACCGCAGCGCGGCGGCACGGCCGATGCCGGAGGCCGCCCCGGTGACGACGACGCTCTTGCCGGACAGACCCGTACCGGAGGGGGCACCCATGAGAACTCCTCTGCTCGCCGCGTGGACGCGACGTGGGGACATGTCGATGTGCCGACGGACCGTCGGTGTTCGCCGGTGCCCCTCAGCGTACTGGTTGATGGCGCGCCGTGACACAAAGGCATGGTGTGCCGAACAGGCATCACACGACATAAAATAGGGTGTTCCCAGCGAGTGAGGGGGCGTGCATGACCGGACGGGCCGGTGGCGCCACGGGGCGGCCGCCGTTGACGGAGCGGAGACGCGCCGAGACGCGCCGGGAGATCGCCGAGGAGGCGGTGCGGCTGTTCGCCGCGCGGGGCGTGGCGGCGACCACCGCGGAGGACATCGCCTCCGCCGCGGGGATCTCCACCCGCACCCTGTGGCGCTACTTCCGTTCCAAGGAGGAGTGCGTCCGCCCGCTGCTCACCACGGGCCTGGAGGCCCTGGTCCGGGAGGTGCGGAACCGGAACGGAGCCGTCCCCCTCGCCGAGTCCGTCCTGCACGCCCACCACGGCGAGGGCGCGGAGCGGGATCCGCGGGCCCTGCGCGACCTGGTGCGGCTGTGCCGGGACGAACCGGGCCTGCGTGCCGTATGGCTGGAGGCGCACCATGACGCCGAGGCCGAGTTCGCCGCGATGATCGCCGACCACACCGGCCGCCCCGCCGACGGTCTCGCCGTCCGTGTGGAGGCGGGCGTGCTGAACACCGCGCTGCGCGTCGCGGTGGAGGACTGGGCCCTGCGGCCCGACCCGTCGGAGGGGCCGCCGCTGGGGGACACCGTCGCGGCCGCCCTGCGCCTGGTCGCCCGCGTCTCCGCGCCGCAGGCCCCTCGGCCCGCCTGACGTCCGTCCGCTCCCGGTCCTCACGTGCCGCCGTCGCCGCGGTGGCCGCCGGGCCGCTCAGCCGTGTGAGGACTCGGCGGCGTCGACCGTCTCGGAACCCTCGCGACGCATCCGCTCGACGCCCCAGACGCCGAGCGGCCCGAGCGCTTGGTTGAGCGTGCGCCCATGCTCGGTCAGGGAGTACTCCACCCGCGGCGGCACCTCCGCGTGGACCTCCCGGTGCACGAGCCCGTCCTCCTCCATCTCCCGCAGGTGCTGGGCGAGCATCTTCTCGCTCACTCCCGGCAGACCGCGGCGCAGTTCGGCGAAGCGGCGTACGCCATGGACGGCGAGCTCCCAGAGGATCTGCCCCTTCCACTTGCCGCTCACCACGTCGAGCGCGGCTTCGATGCCACAGATGTAAGGCCCGCGTCTCGACGCCCTGGTCATCACTGATCCCCCTTACGAAAAGGTAAGCACCGCAGTAAATAGTGGGTACTTCCGAGAATAGGGGCGCTCTTCGAGCATGAAGGGGTGAACGAACGACAGAACCACACCACCAGGCAGAACAGCGCTGTCACCATGATCGGGCTCGGCCCGATGGGACAGGCGATGACCCGCACCCTCCTTGCCGCCGGCCACCCGGTCACCGTCTGGAACCGCACCGCCGGCCGGGCCGACGGTGTCGTCGCCGACGGAGCGGCCCTCGCGGCGACACCCGGCGAGGCGGTCGAGGCGAGCGACCTCGTGCTCCTCAGCCTCACCGACTACCGGGCCATGTACGACGTCCTCGGCGGCGCCACCGCGTCGCTCGCCGGACGGACGCTGGTCAACCTGAGTTCCGACACGCCCGACCGCACCCGCGAGGCGGCGGCCTGGGCAGCGGACCACGGCGCCGCCTTCCTCAGCGGGGGCGTCATGGTCCCCTCCCCGATGGTCGGCACGGAGGCGGCCCGCGTCTACTACAGCGGCCGCGGCGAGGTGCTGGAGCACCACCTGGCGGCGTTGAGGCCGCTCGGCACGCCGGAGCACCTGGGTGAGGACCCGGGGCTCGCCCAGCTGATGTACCAGGCCCAGCTCGCGGTGTTCCTCACCACCCTGTCCGGACTGATGCACGCCACCGCGATGCTGGGCACCGCGGGGACGAGGGCCGGGGAGGCACTGCCGGTGCTGCTCTCCTTCACCGACACGATCGGCGGCATGCTGAGGGCCGGCGAGGACAGCCCCGGCACCGCGCTGGACGCCGGGGAGCATCCCGGCGATCTCAGCACGGTCACCATGATGGGCGCGACGGCCGACCACATCGTGGAGACCAGCACGTCACTCGGTCTCGACCTCGCGCTGCCGCTGGCCGTGCGGTCCCATTACGGGCGCGCGCTCGAGAACGGGCACGGCGGCGACGGCTGGACCCGCGTCATCGACAGCATCCGCACGCCACGCTGACCGGTCGCGGTTCCCGCGCACGCGCCCCGCCCCCGCTCCGCGACCGGGGTGTGGGCGGGGGTGCGCCGGGCCGTCGCACGCGGGGCGGAGAGCGCCGCTCGCGCTCAGGACTCCCGCTCCGCCCTGAGGGCGTCGAGGTTCTTGCGCAGCTCGGCGTCCTGCTCCGCGCCGAGCGGCACGAAGTTGGCCTTCTCGGCGATGCGCCGGTTGTTCTCGACGTAGTACTCGATGAACGCCGCGACCTCCGGCTTCTCCAGTGAGGACGCCTTCGGGTAGATGAACAGCGGTCGTGCCAGCGGCTTGTAGCTGCCGTTCTGGACGTTGTGCACGGTCGGGGCGACGCAGCCGTCGCCGCCGTCGATCGCCAGGGCCTTCAGCTCGTCCTTGTTCTCCTCGTAGTAGGAGTGGCCGAAGTAGCCCATGCCGCCCGCGGATCCCGAGACACCCCGCACGATGAGGTCGTCGTCCTCGTTCACCTTGTAGTCGGCGCGCGAGGCGCCCTCCTCACCGTTGACGGCTTCGGTGAAGTGGTCGAAGGTGCCCGATTCCGTTCCGGGGCCGAACAGTTCCAGTTCCCGGTCGGGGAACGCCGCGTCGACCTGGTTCCAGTTGTCGATCGTCGAACCGGGCTGCCAGATCATCCTCAGCTGGTCCAGCGTCAGGCACTCGGCGAAGTCGTTGTCCTTGCTCACCACAACGGACAGGCCGTCGGCTGCGACCTGGAGTTCCCGGTACTCGACCCCCTTCAGCCTGCAGGCCGACGCCTCGACGTCCTCGATCGCACGCGAGGCGTTGGAGACGTCGGTCTCGCCGTGGCAGAACTTGTCGAAACCTCCCCCGGTCCCGGACGTGCCGACGGTGATCTCCACGCCGGGGTTCTCCGCCCGGAAGAGCTCGGCCGCCGCCGTGGACAGCGGAGCCACCGTGCTGGAACCGTCCACCCGGACGGTGCCCGACGGCTTCTCCCCCTCGCCGCCGCTGCCGTCCGGCGCCGCCCCGGCACTGCCGCACGCGCTCACGGCCAGCAGCACGGCCGCCGTCAGAACCGCGGGGGTCCTGGCCCCGCGCGACGAGGTGGGGATGTTCACGTGTCTCTCGCTCCTGATGACCGCCGGGGGACCCGGTATGCCGATGGGGAGCGCCGTGCGCTCCGTCGGGACACCTGGATCGAATCCCGCCCGTACGAACCGGGGGCGTACGAACGGCCACCGGAACATGAACCGTGGGCGTCCCCGCCCACGGGGCCCACGGGCAGGTGTCCGGCGGGTGAGGACGGGGACGACGGCCCGGCGGCACGGTGCCGACGGCGGGCCGGTGCGGGCCGGCGCGGACCGGCGGCCGGGGCCGTTGTCAGTGGCGGGCGACATGATGCCGCCCATGACCACCCCCGCAGCAGTGATCGTGGATGCCGCCGCCTACGCGCAAGCGGTCGAGAACGCCGTGAGCGCGGCGGCCGCCTACTACGAGGGCGGCACCTCGCCGTGGGACGACGACACCTACGACCGGCTGGTCCGCGGGATCGCCGCCTGGGAGACGGCGCACCCGGACGAGGTGCTGCCCGGCTCCCCCACCGGCAAGGTCGCCGGCGGTGCGGTGGAGGGCGACATACCGCACACGGTGCCGATGCTCAGCCTCGACAACGTCTTCTCGGCCGAGGAGTTCACGGCGTGGACGGCGTCCCTGGCGCGGCGTGTCGGCCGTGAGGTCACCCGTTTCAGTGTGGGCCCGAAACTGGACGGACTGGCGATCGCCGCCCGCTACAGCCGCGGTCGTCTCACCCGGCTGATCACCCGTGGGGACGGGATCGCCGGGGAGGACGTCTCGCACGCGATCGGCGCCCTCGTGGGGCTGCCCGAGCAGCTGGCCGAGCCGGTCACCGTGGAGGTGCGCGGTGAAGTCCTGATGACCACCGCCCAGTTCGAGTACGCGAACGAGGCCCGCACGGGCCACGGCGGTCAGCCGTTCGCCAACCCGCGCAACGCGGCGGCGGGCACCCTGCGGGCGAAGGAGCGGCTCTACACCGTGCCGATGACGTTCTTCGGCTACGGACTGCTGCCGCTGCCCGGCACCGACGGCCCCCTCGCCGAGCGGCTGGCGGACCTCCCCCACAGCGAGCTGATGGCCCTGGCCGCCGGCCTCGGCGTGCACACCAGCGCCGCGACCGCGGTCCCGGAATCCGTCGCCGGGTCACCGGAGCAGGTCCTGTCCCGGGTGGAGGAGATCGCCGCGGCGCGGGCCGGGTTGCCGTTCGGCATCGACGGGATCGTCGTCAAGGCCGACCTCGCCGCGGACCAGCGGGACTCGGGCTCCGGTTCCCGCGCGCCCCGGTGGGCGGTCGCGTACAAGCTGCCGGCCGCGGAGAAGATCACCCGGCTGCTGGAGGTGGAGTGGAACGTCGGGCGGACGGGCATCATCGCCCCGCGCGGCGTCCTCGAACCCGTGGTCGTCGACGGTTCCACGATCACCTACGCCACCCTGCACAACCCGGCCGACATCACCCGGCGCGACCTGCGGATCGGCGACCACGTCACGGTCCGTCGCGCCGGTGACGTCATTCCCCGCGTCGAGGCCCCCGTCGCCCATCTGCGCACCGGTGAGGAGCGGCCCGTCGTCTTCCCCGAGCAGTGCCCGCGCTGCGGGTCGGACATCGACACCGGCGGGGAGCGCTGGCGGTGCGCGCAGGGACGCAACTGCCACCTGGTCGCCTCGCTCTCCTACGCCGCGGGGCGCGACCAGCTCGACATCGAGGGTCTGGGGGCCACCCGTGTCGTCCAGCTCGTCGACGCGGGTCTCGTCGCCGATCTGGCCGACGTGTTCGCCCTCCGGCGCGACCAGCTGCTCGGACTGGAGCGGATGGGCGAGACCAGCACCGACAACCTGCTCGCCGCGATCGCCGCGGCCAGGGAACGGCCGCTGTCGCGGGTGCTGTGCGCGCTCGGCGTCCGCGGCACCGGCCGGTCCATGTCCCGGCGCATCGCCCGGTACTTCGCCACCATGGACGGCATCCGCTCCGCCGACGCCGAGACGATGCGGCGGGTGGACGGCATAGGGCCGGAGAAGGCGTCCTCGATCGTCGCCGAACTCGCCGAACTCGCCCCGCTCATCGACAAGCTCGTCGCGGCGGGCGTCACCATGACGGAACCCGGCGCCACTCCGCCTCCGGCCGTCGGCGCCGCCGCCGGGGCCGCGGCCGACGGCCGGGACCCGGCCGGGACGCCCGGGGCGGGCCGCCCGCTGGCCGGCATGACGGTGGTGGTCACCGGTGCGATGACCGGACCCCTGGAGAAGCTCTCCCGCAACGAGATGAACGAACTCATCGAACGGGCCGGTGGCCGCTCCTCCTCCAGCGTTTCCCGGAGGACCACCCTCGTCGTCGCCGGAGAGGGCGCCGGCTCCAAGCGGGCCAAGGCCGAACAGCTCGGCGTCCGCCTCGCCCCTCCGGACGAGTTCGCCACGCTGGTCGCGTCCCTCCTGGGGTGAGCGCCGCGACGACCGGGGAAGGCGGGGTGCCCGCCCGGTGACGCCCGCCCGGACTCCGGGCGGCGCGGTACGGCCCGGGCCGCCCGGAGTCCGGGCCCCCGCCGTCCCGGACCGGCGGCCCGCGGCGGTGGCCGACCAGGGGGGCGGGCCGTTTCCCGCGCCCCGGCCCGGCGGTGCGTGCCGGGCCGGCGGCCGGGTACCCGGCGGGCGTCACCGGTGTCGTCGAGAGGGGTTTGCGATGGCCGGCACAACGGGCAGCAGGGTGGTGGTCACGGGTGCGACCGGCAATGTGGGAACGAGTCTGGTGCGCCTGCTCTCCGAGGACCCGGAGGTCGAGTGGGTGCGGGGCGTGGCCCGACGGGCGCCCGACTGGACCCCGCCGAAGACCGAGTGGCACACCGTCGACCTGGCGTCCGAGCGGACCGACCCGACGGAGGTGTGCCGGGGGGCGACCGCCGTGGTGCACCTGGCCTGGGCGTTCCAGCCGACGCACGATCCGGCGAGCACCTGGCGCACCAATGTGCTCGGCAGCATGAGGGTGTTCGAGGCGGCTGCGGCGGCGGGGGTGCCGACGCTCGTGCACGCCTCCTCCGTGGGGGCCTACTCCCCCGGCCCCAAGGACCGGGCCGTCGACGAGTCCTGGCCGACGCACGGCTGGCCGGACGCGGCCTACTGCCGTGAGAAGGCGTACCTGGAACGGGTCCTGGACGTCTTCGTCCGCGACCACCCCGAGATGCGGGTGGTCCGTATGCGCCCCGCGTTCCTCTTCAAACGGGAGTCGGCGAGCGAACAGCGCCGCATCTTCGGCGGCCGCTTCCTCCCCGGTCCGGCGGCCCGTCCCGACCTGCTGCCCTTCCTCCCGGACGTGCCGGGCCTGAGGATGCAGGCCCTGCACACGGACGACGCCGCTCACGCCTACCGGCTGGCCGTGCACTCGGCCGAGGCCCGGGGCGCCTTCAACCTCGCCGCCGACCCCGTGGTCGACAGCGACCTCCTCGCCGGGATGCTCGGCCTGCGCACGGTGCGGCTGCCGCGCACGGCGGCCCGGTCCGCCGTCGCCGCCGCCTGGGGACTCCGTCTCCTTCCCGCCTCTCCCCACCTCTTCGACGCGGTCCTGCGGCTGCCCCTGATGGACTCCTCCCGCGCCCGCACGGAACTGGGCTGGCAGCCGGAGCGCACCGCGACGGAGGTGCTGCGGGAGTTCCTGGACGGGTTGCGGCACGGCGCGGGCGCCGACACCGCGCCCCTGCGGGGACGCAAGGTCGGCTGAGGGCGGCACGCGACCGGTCCGCTCCCGCGGCGAACGCCCGGGGCGGGGCCCGGGGGGCCGCAGTCACCCCGCGGCAGCACCCGCACCGGCCGAAGGCGCCCGCCGGTACGCGGGGCGGCCCGGACGGGCCCGGCCCACCAGGGGCCGGACCGCCAGAGGCCGGACCGCCAGAGGCCGGACCGCCAGAGGCCGGACCGCCAGAGGCCGGGCCACCGGTGTCAGCGGTTCATGGCCGCCCAGAACTCCTCGAAGGACATCCGGCCGTCGCCGTCGGCGTCCAGCGAGTCGATCAGTCCCCGGGCCTCCGACTCGGTGATCCCGGACCCCTCCAGCTCCGCCACGGCCTTCCGGTACTCGTCCGCGGTGACCAGGCCGTCCCCGTCCAGGTCGTAGCGCTCGAAGACCTTCCGCGCCGCCGTCTCCACGATGTCCACCCTGTGCTCCGTCTTTCCGTGATCTTCACCGACGGGGCCACACTATCCGCCCGGCCGGAAGCGGACGGGGGCGTGCCGGGGGTCCGGCGCCCCGGCGTCGTCGAGGGGAGACCGGACCCGGGGCCGCCGGCCCGGCCGCCCGTCACCGAGGGGGCGGGACGTCCTCGTGAAACGGTGGGTACCGGTGGCCGGCGGGGTGCCGGTCCTGCGGCACGGCGCGGGTCCTCCCGTCCGGTCCCGGCCCGCCGTCCCGTCCGCCACCGACTCAGCCGTGCCGGGACTCGGGCACGGTGATCACCGGGCACTCGGCCCGGTGCAGGAGGCCGTGCACCACCGAACCCAGCCTCATGCCGGAGTAGCCCCCGCGTCCGTGCCTGCCGACGACGACCACCAGGGCGTCGGTCGAGGCACGGGCCAGTTCCTCCACCGGGTGGCCCCGCAGGACCTCCTGGGTGATCCTCACATCCGGGTACTGCGCTCCCCGGCCCGCCACGGTCTCGGCCAGGGCCCGCCGCCGCTCGTCGAGTCCCGCCGCCTCGTCCCCGAAGGACACGAAGGGCCGCCGCCACACCCACACGGCGTGCAGGGCGGCGCCGTGCAGCGCCGCCTCCTCCACGGCGAAGGCCAGGGCGGCTCCCGAGGACGCGCTGCCGTCGACCCCCACGACGAGACGGGGGTGCCGTCGTCCCGCGCGCTCCGGGCCCCCGACCACGACGACCGGACAGTCCGCCCCGGCACTCACCGGAACGGCCACCGAGCCCGCGCCCAGGAGTTCTTCCGGCCTGCTGAGCCGACGGGAGCCGACGACGACCATCCGGGCCCGCGCCGCCCTCCGGCAGAGCACCACCGTCGGCGTGCCGTCGAGCAGTTCCGTGGCCAGGGGCACTTCCGCGTACAGGGCCCGCACCGTGGCGACCGCGTCGGTGAGCGCGCTCTCGCCCCGCATCCGGAGCATGCTGCGATTCCAGGGCGCGTCGACGTGCTGCCCGCCGGGCAGGGGCGGCACCGCCACCACGAGCCGGAGCGACGACCGTCTGCGCACGGCCTCGTCGGCCGCCCAGGCGAGCGCCGGACCGGCCCGCTCGTGCGGGTCGATCCCGACGATCACCTCGTTGCGTACGGCGGTGTTCTCCATGGCTCCTCCTGCCGCCTCGCGCCGTCGTGGGGAACGGACCGCCACGCGTAACGGGTCGCCACACGTGGGGAACGGACCGCCGTGCGGGAGCCGGGCACCGCCGCGGGTGTCCCCGGCCGTGCCCCGTTCGGTGACGCCCGGAGGGGACGCTCCGTTCACGCCGTCGCCGCGGCCGCACGGGGGCCGGGACCGGCGCGTCCCGGCCCGGGGGCGAAGGCCCCGCACGCGGCGGCCCGTCCCGCCCCATTCTTTCCCCGGACGGTTGCGCCCGCCGCCCGGCGGCGGCGGGCCGGTCCCTGTCCCGGCCGCGCCGTCCGCGGACGGTCCGCCGCTTCCGTCCGTGGCGTCGTGCCCGCTCCGCACCGCCGCGGAGCACACTTCGGCCGCGGAGGGCGACGGGGGGCTCCGTTTCCCGCCGCGGGCCGGTGGCGACCGGTCGGATCACCCGGGCGGCGCCGTTCCCTCCGGCCGTTCCGCGAGGTCGGGCGGTCGCGGTTGCCGCGGTTCCCTCCGAGGGCGAATGTGGTGGAAGGGCGACCGAAGCGGCCAGGGAGTGGTGACCATGCGAGCACTCGTCTACCACGGCCCCGGAAGGATCGCCTGGGACAAGGTCATGGATCCGGTGATCGAGGACCCGACCGACGCGCTCGTGCGCGTCGACGCCACCACCGTCTGCGGCACCGATCTGCACATCCTGCGCGGAGAGCTCCCCGAGGTGAAGCCCGGAACGGTCCTCGGTCACGAGGCCGTGGGCGAGGTGGTCGCCGTCGGGCACGAGGTCCACTCCGTCGGCCCGGGTGATCAGGTGATCGTGTCGTCCGTCTCGGCCTGCGGCCACTGCCCGTCCTGCCGGGACAACGCGTTCGGACAATGCCACGGCGGGGGCGGGTGGCTCCTCGGGGGTCTGATCAACGGCACCCAGGCCGAGTTCGTACGGGTCCCCTTCGCCGACTGCTCCACCCGGCGGACGCCCGGCACCCTGGCACTCGACGACGCCGTCCTGTTCTCCGAAGTCCTCCCCACCGCCTACGAGGTCGGTGTGCGCAACGGGCACGTGAGCCCCGGGGACACCGTCGTCGTCGTGGGCGCCGGTCCGATCGGGCTCGCCGCGATCATGACCGCGCGGATCTACTCGCCGCGCAGGATCATCGCGGTGGACCTGTCCTCCTCCCGGCTGGAAGCCGCCCGCCGGCTGGGGGCGGACGCCGCGGAGTCGCCCGGACGGCTGATGGCCGACCTCGCGGACGGGCCCGGCGCCGACGTGGTCATCGAGGCCGCCGGAGATCCGGAGAGTTTCGTGCTGTGCACCCGGGCCGTCCGCTCGGGCGGCCACATCGCCAACATCGGCATGCACGGCCGGCCGGCCACCCTGCATCTCGAGGCGCTGTGGCGCAAGAACGTGACGATCAGCACCGGGCAGGTCGACACCTCCTCCACGCCCTGGCTTCTCGATCTGGTGACGTCCGGACGCCTGCACATCACCCCGCTCGTCACCCACACCTTCGGTCTCGGACGGACGGAGGACGCCTACGAGGTCTTCTCCCACGGCACCGACACCGGCGCCCTCAAGGTCGTGCTGCACCGCGAGTAGAGCCGTCCCCGGCCGGGGCGGCCAAGGCGCCCCGGGACGGGACCGCGGCTCCGCCGAACCCTCCGGCCGCCGTGGCGGAGCCTCACCGCACGGGGCGGCGGGGGCGCGGACGAGGGGCGCCCCGCCCGCGGTGAGCGGGGGCGCCCCGGTCCGGCGGCTCCGCGGCGTCACAGCAGCCAGCGGTTGCGGTCGACGACGGGCAGCCGGGCCCAGGCCCTGCCCAGGCCCCAGGTGGCGCCGGCGCCCGCGGCGGCGAGGGCGACCAGGACGACGGCGTAGATCAGGTGGTAGTCGACGAACGGATTCGTCGACATGCTCGGTGAGCCGTCCGACAGGTGCCGGGCCGGCGGCCATTCCGCGGCCCACATCAGCGCCATCATGACGCTGCCGGCGGCCGCGGCGAGCCACAGGCCGATGCCCGCGAGCAGGGCGATCGCGATGCCGAGCAGGCCGAGCATGAACAGCCAGTCGGCCCACGCGGCCCCGGCCCAGTCGTGGAAGACGGACTCCATCGGTCCGACGGCGACGGCGCCGAGGAATCCCCGGGTCGGCGATCCGCCCTCGATCCACCCTTTGCCGGAGGGGGTCGCGTAGCCGAAGCCGAACGTCTTGTCCAGGAACGCCCACAGGAAGACGAAGCCCGTCAGCAGACGCAGTCCGGCGAACACGTACCCGCGGGTCCCGGCCGGCGCCGCGGTCACCGCCCCGGCGGGCACGGACGCCGTCCCGTCAGCGTGCGGGGACGCCGGTCGCGCTGCCCGGCGCCGGTGGGGGTGGTCGTGAACTGCCATGGTGATCATCCCTTCCAGGGGGTGACACAGGACGCGGACGACTCTCCTCGCCTCTTTCACCGTCCCACCCCCCCGGCGCCCGCCGCACGGACCGCAAGGCCCCGACAGCGGGCCGAACGTCCCTGGGAACAAGCTCTGTTGGCAGGTGGGCGCCGTCCGCCACCGCGACCGGCTCCGCCCCCCGGGTGCCCGGGGGCACGGGGGCACGGGGCATGACCGGAGCCGGCCCGGGCCCCGCCGGGGCCCGCCGGCACGCGACCGGTGCCCGCGGGACCGGGACCCTGGCCCGGAGGAGGAGGACGGTTCGGCACCGCCCCGATGGCGGACACCGCTCCCGGGCTCCGGCCGCCTCCCGCGTGACCTTCCCGGTCCCAAGGTCAATACTTCCTTGTAACGCTTCCGTGGACACACAATCGACCCGCAGCCGACACACCGCGGCCGCCCGACGCCACGTCACCAGGTCGCCGCCGGACCCGCCGGACCACCGGAACCCGCCGGCGACCGCCCCGCACCACCGGGACGGGGAAACACCCCGACCCTTTCCGACCGGCAGCAGCACAGGTCGGAAACCCACCTGCCGAGCCCCAGGAGGAACCCGTGAAGATGCTGATCAATGTGCCGGAGACCGTGGTCGCCGATGCGCTGCGGGGGATGGCGTCGGCGCATCCCGAGCTTGCGGTGGACGTGGAGAACCGGGTGATCGTCCGGCGGGACGCTCCCGTGGCCGGGAAGGTGGGTCTGGTCTCCGGCGGGGGTTCCGGGCACGAGCCGCTGCACGGCGGGTTCGTGGGGCCCGGGATGCTCTCGGCGGCCTGTCCCGGGGAGGTGTTCACCTCTCCCGTGCCCGACCAGATGGTGCGGGCGGCGGCCGCCGTGGACAGCGGGGCCGGAGTGCTGTTCGTCGTGAAGAACTACACCGGTGACGTGCTCAACTTCGACATGGCCGCCGAGCTGGCCGAGGACGAGGGCATCCAGGTCGCGAAGGTGCTGGTCGACGACGACGTCGCGGTGACCGACAGTCTCTACACCGCGGGCCGGCGCGGCACCGGTGCGACGCTGTTCGTGGAGAAGATCGCGGGCGCGGCGGCCGAGGAGGGACAGCCGCTGGAGCGGGTGGAGGCCCTCGCCCGGCAGGTCAACGAGAACTCCCGCAGTTTCGGTGTGGCCCTGACCGCCGTCACCACGCCCGCCAAGGGCAGCCCGACCTTCGACCTGCCGGCGGGAGAGCTGGAGCTGGGCATCGGCATCCATGGCGAGCCGGGCCGGGAGCGGCGGCCGATGATGACCTCGGGCGAGATCGCCGGGGCCGCGGTCGACGCGATCCTCGCCGACATCACCCCGCGCAATCCGGTCCTGGTCCTGGTCAACGGCATGGGCGCGACCCCGCTGCTGGAGCTGTACG
>NZ_LIRG01000280.1 GCF_001419695.1 Streptomyces prasinopilosus | reverse complement strand
CGGCGGTGAGCGGACCGGCGGCGGTTCCACGAGTGTTGGGCAGCGCTTCACCCTCGACACCCCCCTCGCTCTTGGCATGGACGCGTCCAATCGCGATGCTGAACACCCCTTCCCCCCACAGCCGTTGGGCTGCGCCCGGATTCCGAGGAGGACGCAGTGTCGCCGATCGCCTTCCGAACGCACCGCAGGAGATGGCTGACCGGTCTCGCCGGTGCCTTCGCCTTCGTCATCGCCTTCCCCGCCACCGCCTTCGCCGCACCGCCGCCGGCCCTGCCGGCCGGCGCCGACGTCCTCGACCGGACGTACCAGCCCGCCTACGACTACGACACCGACGGGTGCTATCCCACCCCCGCGATCGGCCCGGACGGCACGGTCAGCCCCGGGCTCAACCCGACGGGCGCCCTCAACGGCAACTGCCGTGACGCCCCGGACCTGGACAGCACCAACGGCTACTCGCGCTCGAAGTGCGACAGCGGCTGGTGCGCCGTCGTCTACGCCCTGTACTTCGAGAAGGACCAGGCGCTTCCGGGCGTCAGCCTCGGCGGCCACCGCCACGACTGGGAGCACGTCGTGGTGTGGGTGCGAAACGACACGGTCCAGTACGTCTCGACCTCCCGCCACGGCTCGTTCTCGATCCACGCGAGGCCGGCGGTCCGTTTCGACGGGACCCACCCGAAGATCGTGTACCACAAGGACGGCATCGGCACGCACTGCTTCCGGCTCGCGAGCGCCGGCGACGAACCGCCGGAGAACCACCAGGGCACCTGGCAGTACCCGGCGCTGGTCGGCTGGAACGGGTATCCGGCCGGGCTGCGCGACAAGCTCGTCCAGCACGACTTCGGCAGTGCGAACTTCGGCCTCAAGGACGGGAGTTTCGCCTCGCATCTCGCCGCGGCGAAGCCGTCGGGCATCCCGTTCGACCCGTACGCCTGACCTGGGCTACCTCCCGGATCCGCACCATCGGCCGTCGGCCACCGGGGGCCCGGGCGAACCCGCCGTCCGGGCTCCCGAGCCGTTCCGCCCCGCACGGCCGCTCGGTCCGAAGGGTCTATCGTGTCGCCATGTCCGTCCCCGAACTGATCCGCATCGTCTCCCGCGACTCGCCCATGGCGCTCGCCCAAGTGGAGCGCGTCCGGGCCGACTTGGCCGCCGCCCTGCCCGGTGTGCGCACCGCGGTCGTCCCCGTGCGGACCACCGGCGACAAGTGGCTGGGCGACCTGGCGCAGGTGGAGGGCAAGGGCGCGTTCACCAAGGAGGTCGACGCCGCGCTGCTGACCGGCGAGGCGGATCTCGCCGTGCACTGCGTCAAGGACGTGCCCGCCGACCGCCCGCTTCCCGCGGGCACCGCGTTCGCCGCGTTCCTGGAGCGGGACGACGTCCGCGACGCCCTCGTGCAGCTGGACGGGCTCACCCTGGACGAACTGCCGGCCGGGAGCCGGATCGGCACCTCCTCGGTGCGCCGTGTCGCACAGCTGGCCGTCTCCCACCCGCACCTCGAGTGCGTGCCGTTCCGCGGCAACGCCAACCGGCGGCTGGCGAAGCTCGCGGCGGGTGAGGCCGACGCGCTGCTGCTCGCGGTCTCCGGCCTGGAGCGCATCGGCCGCCGCGACGTGATCAGCGAACTCCTCTCCCCCGAGGCGATGATGCCGCCCATCGGGGCGGGCATCCTCGCGCTCCAGTGCCGTGAGGACGACACGGACCTCATCGACGCGGTGAGCGCCCTCGGCCATCCGGACACGCACCGGGAGGCCACCGCCGAGCGGATGTTCCTGCATGTCCTGCAGGGGCACTGCAACAGTCCGATCGCCGGATACGCGCGGGTCGACCGGAGCGGCGAACTGTCGCTGCGGGCCTGTGTCTTCACCCCGGACGGCAAGGTGCGGCTGAACGCCCACGAGTGGGCCGGCCGACTGGACCCGGCGACGCTCGGCACCTCGGTCGCGGTCGCCCTGCTGCGTCAGGGCGCCCGCGAGATCATCGACGGGATCCCGCACTGAGGCCGGGTCAGGCGGTGCCCTCCTCGGCCTGCTCCTGGAGGAACACGCCGATCTGGTGCGCGAGGCCTTCCCGGACCCCGCCCGCCGGGGCCGCGGCGGGTCCCTCGTGCACGTCGATGCCGCCCGACCACAGGCGACGGCCGGTCCACTCCTCGTCGACCCGCAACTGCACCTGGACGTCGACGTGGCTCAGGGACGCCTCGGGGCCGGCCGCGTAGAGCACGGCGGTGGCGCGGCGCAGCGGATAGACGTCGAATCCCTCGATGAACTGCGAGTTGCGCCAGTCGAGGAACGCGCTTTCCCCGTCGGGGCCGATCCGGACGTCGACCTGACCGTCCTCGAGATGAATTCCGACGTTCCGCTCACCGCGGTTCTCGACGGTCACGCGGACGCTGAAGTACGTCAGCCCCTGGGCGGCGTCGTCCCGTCCCCGGGGCGGCTCGCCCGGTTCCAGACGGTGGACGCGGACCCGCAGACCGGCCTGTTCGTCGTACTCCTGCCAGTCCCCGACCACGTTCGGCTCGTACACGGTGCACCTCTCGACTTCTGTCGCTGTTTCCTATCTGTGGGCTCGGCGCACTGTCAAATGAGCGGAATGCGCCGTGGTCGGGCACTTCGTCCCCGGAGGCAACCGATCAAGCGCTGCGCTGGCACGATCCTCCGGGCCCGCCGCCCGGCCCGTGCGACGGCGTGCCGCACATCACGTCGCCCCCACCGGTCTCCGCGCCCCGCCCGGGTGATCGCCGGGCCGGGCGGCGGGCCCGGAGGATCGTGCCAGCGCAGCGCTTGATCGGTTGCCTCCGGGGACGAAGTGCCCGACCACGGCGCATTCCGCTCATTTGACAGTGCGCCGAGCCCACAGATAGGAAACAGCGACAGAAGTCGAGAGGTGCACCGTGTACGAGCCGAACGTGGTCGGGGACTGGCAGGAGTACGACGAACAGGCCGGTCTGCGGGTCCGCGTCCACCGTCTGGAACCGGGCGAGCCGCCCCGGGGACGGGACGACGCCGCCCAGGGGCTGACGTACT
>NZ_LIRG01000028.1 GCF_001419695.1 Streptomyces prasinopilosus | reverse complement strand
CACGCCGACGCCCTGCTCCCCGCCGTCGCCCGCAGACCGCGGCCCGACGGCCTGCTGGCCGCCTTCGACGACCGGCTCCCCTTCACGCTCACCGACGGCCAGCGGAAGGTCTCCGAGGAGATCTTCGACGACCTCGCCACCGAACACCCGATGCACCGGCTGCTCCAGGGCGAGGTCGGCAGCGGAAAGACCCTGGTCGCCCTGCGCGCCATGCTCGCCGTCGTCGACGCGGGGGGACAGGCGGCCATGCTGGCGCCCACCGAGGTGCTCGCCCAGCAGCACCACCGCTCGATCACCGAGATGATGGGCGAGCTGGCCGAGGGCGGCATGCTGGGCGGGGCGGAGAACGCCACGAAGGTCGTGCTGCTCACCGGCTCGATGGGCGCGGCGGCCCGCCGCCACGCCCTGCTGGACCTGGCCACCGGCGAGGCCGGCCTCGTGATCGGCACCCACGCGCTGATCGAGGACAAGGTGCGGTTCCACGACCTGGGCCTGGTCGTGGTCGACGAGCAGCACCGGTTCGGCGTCGAGCAGCGCGACGCCCTGCGCGGCAAGGGCAAACAGCCCCCGCACCTGCTCGTCATGACCGCCACGCCCATCCCCCGCACGGTCGCGATGACCGTCTTCGGCGACCTGGAGACCTCCGTCCTGGACCAGCTCCCGGCCGGCCGCTCGCCCATCGCCAGCCACGTCGTCCCCGCCGCCGACAAGCCCCACTTCCTGGCCCGCGCCTGGGAGCGGGTCCGCGAGGAGGTCGGGAACGGCCACCAGGCGTACGTGGTCTGCCCCCGCATCGGGGACGAGGAGGACGACCCGAAGAAGGCCGGGAAGGCGAAGCCCGCGTCCTGCGCGGACGACGCCGAGAAGCGCCCGCCGCTCGCCGTCCTCGACGTCGCCGCGCACCTGGCCGCAGGGCCCCTGAGCGGCCTGCGCGTGGAGGTCCTGCACGGCAGGATGCAGCCGGACGACAAGGACGCCGTCATGCGCCGCTTCGCGGCCGGCGAGACCGACGTCCTGGTCGCCACCACCGTCATCGAGGTCGGCGTCAACGTTCCCAACGCCACCGCCATGGTGATCATGGACGCGGACCGCTTCGGCGTCTCCCAGCTCCATCAGCTGCGCGGCCGGGTCGGCCGCGGCTCGGCCCCCGGCCTGTGCCTGCTCGTCACCGAGATGCCCGAGGCGAGTCCGGCCCGGCAGCGGCTCGGCGCGGTCGCCGGCACCCTCGACGGCTTCGAGCTCTCCCGCCTCGACCTCGAACAGCGCCGCGAGGGCGACGTCCTGGGCCAGGCCCAGTCCGGCACCCGCTCCAGCCTGCGCATGCTCGCCGTCATCGACGACGAGGAGGTCATCGCCGAGGCCCGCGAGGAGGCCACCGCGCTCGTCGCCGCCGACCCCGGGCTGGAGCGGCTGCCCGGACTGCGCACCGCGCTGGCGGCCCTGCTGGACGACGAGAGGGAGCAGTACCTGGAGAAGGGCTGACAGACTGGGACGGCCGGCCCCGGGCACCGGCCGGCGCACCGACGAGGACAAGGACGAGGACATGACCCGCGTGATCGCCGGCCGGGCCGGCGGACGCCGCCTGGGCGTACCGCCGGGCAACGGCACCCGCCCCACCTCCGACCGCGCGCGCGAAGGCCTGTTCTCCACCTGGCAGGCCCTCCTCGGCGGCACGCTGGACGGTGAGCGCGTCCTCGACCTGTACGCCGGTTCCGGCGCCGTCGGCCTGGAGGCCCTGTCCCGGGGAGCCGGACACACCCTCCTCGTCGAGGCCGACGCCCGGGCCGTCCGCACGGTCCGGGACAACGTCAGGGCGCTGGGGCTGCCCGGCGCCGAGGTCAGACCGGGCAAAGCGGAGCAGATCATCCGCACGCCCCCGCCGGCCGAACCGTACGGCCTCGTCTTCCTCGACCCCCCGTACGCCGTCACCGACGACGATCTCCGCGAGATCCTGCTCACACTCCGTACCGGGGGCTGGCTCGCCGACGAAGCCCTCGTCACCGTGGAGCGCAGTACCAGAGGCGGGGATTTCGCGTGGCCGCCCGGCTTCGAGGCCCTCCGGGCCCGCCGCTACGGAGAGGGAACGTTTTGGTACGGTCGCGCGGCCTCTACGTGCGAAGACGCACGATGACCGGACCGGAGAGCGAGGGATCGCCAGTGCGCCGCGCCGTCTGCCCCGGGTCGTTCGACCCGATCACCAATGGACATCTCGACATCATCGCCCGCGCCTCGAGCCTCTACGACGAGGTCTACGTCGCGGTGATGATCAACCAGGCCAAGAAGGGCCTCTTCGAGGTCGAGGAACGGATCGACCTGATCGGCCGGGTCACCGCCGAGTACGGGAACGTCCGGGTCGAGGCCTTCCACGGCCTGCTCGTCGACTTCTGCAAGCAGCGCGACATCCCCGCGATCGTCAAGGGACTGCGCGCGGTCAGCGACTTCGACTACGAACTGCAGATGGCCCAGATGAACAACGGCCTCTCGGGCGTGGAGACCCTCTTCATCCCCACCAACCCGACCTACAGCTTCCTGTCGTCCTCCCTGGTCAAGGAGGTCGCCACCTGGGGCGGAGACGTCTCGCACCTGGTGCCCCCGGAGGTCCTCTCCGCACTCTCCGAGCGCCTCCGCAAGGACTAGGAGGACCGGCAAGCCCTCCCGCAGGGGTGGAGGGCCTCCCCGAAGGACCGGAGGTCCTTCCCGCGCACCCTCCGGGCGCTGTCCGGGCGGGCACCCGGCGGAACCGGGCGGGCCCCGGACTCCGGGCCCCGGGTCCCGGGCCCCGGGTCCCGGGCGCCGGCCTCCGGGCGATCCGCCGGGCGGTGTTCCCCGCCCGCCCCGGGGCCGTACAGTCGTTGCGTCCGTCTCCAACACAGCTGTAGAGAATGGCGAGCACACGGTGGACGTGCAGAAGAAGCTGGACGAGATCGTCGACCTGGTCTCCGGGGCCCGCTCGATGCCCATGTCGGCCTCGTGCGTGGTCAACCGCGCCGACCTGCTCTCGATGCTCGAAGAGGTGCGCGCGGCGCTGCCCGACTCCCTCGCCCAGGCCCAGGAACTCATCGGCGACCGCGAGCAGATGGTCGAGCAGGCGCGCCGGGAGGCCGAGCGGATCATCGAGGGCGCGCACGCCGAGCGCGGCTCCCTGATCTCCGGCACCGAGGTCGCCCGCCGCTCCCGGTCCGAAGCCGACCGGATCCTCGACGAGGCCCGCAGGGAGGCCGAGGAGATCCGCGCGGAGGCCGACGACTACGTCGACTCCAAGCTCGCCAACTTCGAGGTCGTCCTCACCAAGACCCTCGGCTCCGTGGGCCGCGGCCGCGAGAAGCTGCTCGGCACCGGGCCCGGCCTCGACGAGCAGGGCCACGAGGACGAGGACGCCCCCGAGCGCAGCCACGACCCGGAGACCCTGCGCCGCAGCGCCGACACATACGTGGACGTCAAGCTCGGCGCCTTCGAGGCGGTCCTCGCCAAGACCCTGGAGGCGGTCGGCCGGGGCCGTCAGACCCTGCACGGCCGGATCGCCAGCGACGACCTCGGCGCCCTGGCCGAGGACATGACGACGGTCCAGCACTCCAGCGACGCCGACTACCTCGCCGACCTCGCGGCCATGGCGGACGCCCCGGCCCAGCGGTCCGTGCGCTCCCCGCAGGCCGTGCCCGAGCAGCCCCGGCAGGCCCCGCAGGTGACCCAGCAGGACTACGCCGGGCAGGAACAGGCGTACGGCTACGCGCAGCAGAACCAGCAGCCCGATCCGTACGGCGGCTACCAGCAGCAGTACGGCGGCGGACAGGACCCCTACGGCTACCCGCAGCAGGCCGCCGCTCAGCAGGCCGACCCGTACGCCGCCTACCAGGGCTACGAGACGCCGCAGCAGCCGTCCTACGACCCCGGGCAGGGCCGGCAGGACTACGCCCAGCAGCAGAACCCGGCGGCCCTCGACGAGACCAGCCTCTTCGACACCAGCATGATCAGCGCCGAGCAGCTGCGCGCCTACGAACAGGGCCGCGGCAACGGCTGACCGTCCGGCCGGCGCCGGGCACCGGCCCGGATTGGGACGAGAGCCGAAGGTCCAGTATCCTGGCTCATCGGTCGTGTGTGCGCTGCTCCGTCTCCGGAGACGTCCGCGATCCGCGCTGCCCGGGAACACCACGGGACGGCGTTTCCCCGAGTTCGAAGACCGAAAGCAGGAATGGCTCTGAACGCCCGCCTCGACCACCGCAATCCCCTCGTGTTCGACACGCACGAGCTGGGACGGAGGCCGGGCGCGCAGCAGCGCCTGACCCGCTCGATCGAGGCGCCCGGGGACCTCGGGATCCAGGGGGTCATCGGAGTGCCGGAAGGCGCCCCGGTGGAACTCGAACTCCGGCTCGAGTCGGTCATGGAAGGTGTGCTCGTCACAGGCACCGCCCGTGCCACGGCCGAGGGGGAGTGCGTAAGGTGTCTGGAGCCGCTCGAGCAGGAGCTCGTCGCGGACTACCAGGAGATGTTCTCGTACCCTGACGCCGACGACCGGGGCCGCGTGAAGGCGGAACCGGGCGACGACGCCGAGGACGACGAGGACGGGCTCCCCCTCGAGGACGGCATGTTCGACCTCGAGCCCGTGCTGCGCGATGCGGTGGTGCTCGCACTGCCGATGCAGCCGGTGTGCCAGGACGACTGCCCCGGCCTGTGCTCCGAATGCGGAGCCCGGCTCGCGGACGACCCGGACCACCACCACGACGCCGTCGACATCCGTTGGGCGGCACTGCAGGGACTCGCCGGTTCACTCGAAGATGGCGAGAAGGACGAGATGAGCGGCGCCGAACCGGGCGTCGACGAGAAGCAGGAGAAGTAGCCGTGGCTGTTCCGAAGCGGAAGATGTCGCGCAGCAACACGCGCCACCGCCGGTCGCAGTGGAAGGCTGCGGTCCCCACCCTGGTTGCGTGCGAGCGCTGCCACGAGCCCAAGCAGCAGCACATCGCGTGCCCGGCGTGCGGCACCTACAACAAGCGCCAGGTCCTCGAGGTCTGAGCGGCTGGTGAGAGGCACTGTGTCCACGCCCAAGAAGCAGTCGCCCCGCGTGAGCGGGAGCGGATCGGCGGAACCCCAGGCCTCGTCCCACACGCTTCTGGAAGGGCGGCTCGGCTATCGGCTCGAGTCCGCCCTTCTGGTGCGCGCGCTGACCCACCGTTCCTACGCGTACGAGAACGGCGGTCTGCCGACGAACGAGCGGCTGGAGTTCCTCGGGGACTCCGTGCTCGGCCTCGTCGTCACGGACACGCTGTACCGCACCCACCCCGATCTGCCCGAAGGCCAGCTGGCCAAGTTGCGGGCCGCGGTGGTCAACTCGCGTGCGCTGGCGGAGGTGGGCCGCGGGCTCGACCTCGGTTCCTTCATCCGGCTCGGCCGCGGTGAAGAGGGCACAGGTGGCCGGGACAAGGCGTCCATCCTCGCCGACACCCTCGAAGCGGTGATCGGCGCGGTCTATCTCGACCAGGGACTCGACTCGGCGGCGGAGCTGGTGCACCGTCTGTTCGACCCGCTGATCGAGAAGTCCTCCAACCTCGGTGCCGGCCTGGACTGGAAGACCAGTCTCCAGGAACTCACCGCGACCGAGGGACTCGGTGTGCCCGAGTACCTGGTCACGGAGACCGGTCCCGACCACGAGAAGACCTTCACTGCTGCCGCCCGCGTCGGAGGCGTCTCGTACGGCACCGGCACCGGCCGCAGCAAGAAGGAAGCGGAGCAGCAGGCCGCCGAGTCCGCCTGGCGGTCCATCCGGGCCGCGGCGGACGAGCGCGCCAAGACGGCCGCCCCGGCCGAAACGGCTGTCCCGGCCGAAGGGGCCGCCCCGGCCGAGGCGGCCGTCCCGGCCGCCGGCGCCGAGCCCGCCGCCGACACCTCGGCGGCGGCCTCCGCCTGACGATCCGTACGCGGACCGGACGGATCACGCGGCACCCGCGGTTCCCGGGGGTGTCCGCGCCGCACGCAGAGCGCGACCCGAGCGCCCGCCCCCACCGGGGCGGGCGCTCGGGGTCGTGGCCGTCGAGAGAACTCCCCGGAGGGGGACACCATGCCCGAGCTGCCCGAGGTCGAGGTCGTACGGCGCGGACTGGAGCGGTGGGTCGCCCACCGGACCGTCGCCGCGGCCGAGGTGCTGCACCCGCGCGCGGTCCGCCGCCACCTCGCCGGCGCCGACGACTTCGCCCACCGCCTGAAGGGCCACCGCGTCGGCGTCCCCAGCCGCCGCGGCAAGTACCTGTGGCTGCCCCTGGAGGACTCGGACCAGTCGGTCCTGGCCCACCTCGGCATGAGCGGCCAGCTGCTGGTCCAGCCGCACACCGCGGCGGACGAGAAGCACCTGCGGGTGAGGGTCCGCTTCACCGACGACCTGGACACCGAGCTCCGGTTCGTCGACCAGCGCACCTTCGGCGGACTTTCGCTCCACGACAACACCCCCGACGGGCTGCCCGACGTCATCGCGCACATCGCCCGCGACCCCCTCGACCCGCTCTTCGACGACGAGGCCTTCCACCGGGCGCTGCGCCGCAAGCGCACCACGATCAAGCGGGCCCTGCTGGACCAGTCGCTGATCAGCGGAGTGGGCAACATCTACGCGGACGAGGCGCTGTGGCGGGCCCGCATCCACTACGAGCGCCCCACGGAGACCTTCACCCGCCCGCGTTCCCAGCTCCTCCTGGACCACGTCCGGGACGTGATGAACGCCGCCCTCGCGGTGGGCGGCACCAGCTTCGACAGCCTGTACGTCAACGTCAACGGCGAATCGGGTTACTTCGACCGGTCCCTGGACGCCTACGGCCGGGAGGGCCTGCCCTGCCGCCGGTGCGGCACACCGGTGCGCCGGAGGCCCTGGATGAACCGGTCCAGCTACTTCTGCCCGAGGTGTCAGAGGGCTCCGCGCGCCTCGTCGTAGCTCTCACGGGCCCGGAGCACGTCGTCCATGCTGTCCTCCAGGAAACGGATGAGGGAGAGCACGCGCCGCGCCACCTCGTGGCCCAGCGGGGTGAGTTCGTAGTCCACCCGGGGAGGATTGGTGGGCTGCGCCTCGCGGTGGACCAGGCCGTCGCGCTCCAGCGCGTGCAGGGTCTGGGAGAGCATCTTCTCGCTCACGCCGTCGACCCGGCGGCGCAGCTCGTTGAAGCGCAGCGAACCCCCGCTCAGCGCCCCGAGCGTCAGCGCGCCCCAGCGTCCCGTCACATGCTCCAGCGTCCCGCGCGACGGGCACACCCTGGCGAACGCGTTGTAGGGGGGCCGCTGCTCCGCCGAGTCCTCCGGGTGCGGCCGCGTGCTTGTCATGCCTTCAGCGTACTTCGGGCCCGCCCCCACCCCCGGAACGCACTCATCGCACGGCGGTGCCGGAGGGCCGGGCGGGAGGCGCGCGACGAGGGGCGGACGNNCGCCCCTCGTCGCGCGTACCGCCGTGAACCCCTAGTAGCCGAAGTTCTGTGTCCACCACGGGCCGCCGGAGCCGAAGTGCACGCCCACGCCCAGGGTCTTGAAGTCGCAGTTCAGGATGTTCGCCTTGTGGCCGGGGCTGTTCATCCAGGCCTCCATCACGTCCGCGGCGGTGGCCTGGCCGCGGGCGATGTTCTCCCCGCCCAGCTCGGATATCCCGGCCGCCGCCGCCCGGTCCCACGGCGTGTCGCCGTCGGGGTCGGTGTGGTCGAAGAAGCCCCGGGCGGCCATGTCCTTGCTGAACGCCGTGGCCAGGGTGGTCAGGGAGCTGTTCGCGACCACCGGGCTGCAGCCGACCTTGGCCCGCTCCTGGTTGACCAGCTCGAGCACCTGGGCTCCGGCGACGGCCTCCTCGGACACGGTCACCGGGCTGCCGGGCGCCTTCCTCTCCGGCTGCGGGGCGGTCCTGCGCTCCGGAGCCTCCGTCTTCTCCGACACCTCCTCGCCCGGTGTCGCCGACGGCTTCTCCTCCTCCGGGGCCCCGGCCTGCGCGGGGACCTTCTTCTCCGGCGTCCTCGTCGCCTTCCCGCCGGCCGAGTCCGACGGCGAGGGCTCGGGGGAGGCGGCGCGGTCGGAGTCGCGGCTCGCGGGGTTGCCCGCGTCGCGGCTCGGGTTCTCGAGGCTGCCCGAGGTGCCGCCCAGTCCGCCGGGAGTGTTGGTCGGGGTGCCCGCGGCCTCGACGCTGTCGCCGGGGGCGCGGTCGCCGCCCAGCTTGTAGTTCTCGAGACCGGGAACCACGCCCGAGGCCACCGCGACCGTCCCGAGGGCCATCGCGGCGGACACCCCGAGCAGACCGGTGCGGACCGGGGTCGCGGCCTTCTTCTTCCGCCGCCGTCCCCCCGTGTGCCGGTCGCTCTCGCCGGGGGTGAAGCCGTCGTCCGGGGAGCCGCCCTGCCGGGGGACGCTCCCGCGCCGGAGGTCGTCGCCGGCGAACACGGCCGTGTCGGCGGCGGCCGTGCCGGCGGGCACGGGCCGGCCCGGGTCCGCGGCGAAACCGCCGCCCTGGTGGCCGGTCCCGTGGTGGGGGTCTCCGGCGAAGCCGCCCTGGGCGAAGTGCCCCGCCCAGCCGTCCCCGGGAACGTCCTCCGTCGCGAAGAGGTAGGCCTCGCTCCGGGCGGCCGTCTCGGCGTACGCCTCCGGGTTCAGGTAGGGGGCGATCCCCATCGTCGGAGCGTCCTCGGCGTGAGCCCCCAGCGGGGTGTGGCCTCCGTCGTACAGGTCGTCGTGCTGAGTGACCCCCGTGGCGGCGCGGCCCGTGGCGGCGCGGCCGGCGGCGGAGCGTCGGTGGCGTCCCATGTCCTGGCCTTCCTCGTCCTTGCGTCGGTCGACTCGTCCTCGCGTTCAACACAAAACTCACACCATCGAGTGAGTTTCATATGAGAATCATTCGATCGGGACGGTACCGCATGCCGTCAGGGGAGGGAGTGCCCCGAGTGACATTGTCCGGTTAGGTTGCAGTCATGAGCGAGGATGTGCGACTGGTGGCCTGGGTGAGGGGACGTGTCCAAGGGGTGGGTTTCCGCTGGTTCACGCGCGCCAAGGCGCTGGAGATCGGCGGCCTGAGTGGCTTTGCTCTCAATTTGGCGGACGGCCGCGTCCAGGTGGTCGCGGAGGGCTCCCGCGAGCGGTGCGACGGGCTGCTCGACTGGCTCCAGGACGGCGACACGCCCGGACACGTGGACGGCGTCACCGAGATCTGGGACACACCCCGGGGCGGCTACGACGGCTTCGGCATCCGCTGAGCCCGCCGTCCCCGGAGGGCCTCCGGGGCCCCGACAGCCGTCGCGACCGCGGCTGCGGAGCGGAAAAAGTCCTGGTGGTTGCCAAGAGCCGCGAGATCGTGGGAGGCTCCCCCGCACCGACGGCCGCCACGCCGAGAGCGCCCGCGGGAAGCGCGGCGCGGCCGCCCGGCGGCCGTGTGCGCCGGGTCGTCGGCCGATACGGCGTGTGATCGTGTTGACCGTCAAACTTTTTGGTGAGACGCTGAAAGCCCCCGCGCACCTTAGCTGTTTGGCGTGGCTGAACGGCAGTACAACTCCAGGTCTGCCAAGCATCGCGGGTGCTCATCCCTCACGACCCACACCGCACAGGTCGGTCACGCATTGTGGAGGACCATCCATCATGGCAAAGGCGCTTCTCGGTTACGTCGGCGGCTCCGACCCTCGACTCCTCGCCGAGATGCGACGGCTCCAGCAGCGCGTCCAGGACCTGGAATCCGAACTCGGACGGATCCAGGCGGAGAAGGACGAGCTCGCGGCTGCCGCTTCTCGCGACAGGATCATGGAGAGCGTTGACGCACACCAGGCGGAGCCTGCGCTGACCTGATCACTGCACCGCTCCACCACGGCGCAGCAGTGGTCGGCCCGCCCGTCACCACCGCCACGTTGTCAGAAGTGCAAGGGACGCCCCGGCGTCCCTTCTTTTCTGCCTCCGCCCCCCGCGCCGCCCGGATCCCCCGAGGTCCTTGCTCCACGCATCCTTCCACTGTCTTCAACGTGTGGTTTGCCCTGCGCGTTCACCGGTGAAACCGCCGGTTCATGGAGTGGGACATCCCGGGCGGGTAAAGTCCGGCGGCGTGCACCTCAAGGCCCTGACCCTCCGCGGCTTCAAGTCGTTCGCCTCGGCGACCACGCTCCGGTTCGAACCGGGGATCACGTGCGTCGTCGGTCCGAACGGCTCGGGCAAGTCCAACGTCGTGGACGCGCTCAGCTGGGTCATGGGCGAGCAGGGCGCCAAGTCACTGCGCGGCGGCAAGATGGAGGACGTCATCTTCGCCGGCACCACGGGCCGCCCCCCGCTCGGCCGGGCCGAGGTGTCCCTGACCATCGACAATTCGGACGGGGCCCTGCCCATCGAGTACGCCGAGGTCACCATCACGCGGATCATGTTCCGCAACGGCGGCAGCGAGTACCAGCTCAACGGCGACACCTGCCGCCTCCTCGACATCCAGGAACTGCTCTCCGACTCCGGCATCGGCCGTGAGATGCACGTCATCGTCGGCCAGGGCCAGCTGGACTCCGTCCTGCACGCCGATCCGACGGGCCGCCGCGCCTTCATCGAGGAGGCCGCGGGCGTCCTCAAGCACCGCAAGCGCAAGGAGAAGGCGCTGCGCAAGCTGGACGCGATGCGGGCCAACCTCGCACGGGTGCAGGACCTCACGGACGAGCTGCGGCGGCAGCTGAAGCCCCTCGGCCGCCAGGCGGCGGTCGCCCGGAGGGCCGCCGTCATCCAGGCCGACCTGCGCGATGTCCGTCTGCGCCTCCTCGCCGACGACCTCGTCCGCCTGCGCGAGGCCCTCGCCGCGGAGATCGCCGACGAGACCGCCCTCAAGGAGCGCAGGGAGACCGCCGAGCGGGAACTGCACAAGGCGCTCCGGCGCGAGGCGGTCCTCGAGGAGGAGGTCCGCCGCCTCGCCCCGCTCCTGCGGAACGCCCAGCAGACCTGGTACGAGCTGTCCCAGCTCGCCGAGCGGGTCCGCGGCACCGTCTCGCTCGCCGACGCGCGCGTGCGGAGCGCCACCTCCGCACCCCCCGAGGAGCACCGCGGACGCGACCCCGAGGACCTGGAACGCGAGGCCGCCCGCGTCCGTGAACAGGAGGCCGAGCTGGAGGCCGCCCTCGAAGCCGCCGAACGCGCCCTGGAGGACACGGTCGCCCACCGCGCCGAGCTGGAACGCGAACTCACCCGGGAGGAACGGCGGCTGAAGGACGCCGCGCGTGCCGTCGCCGACCGGCGGGAGGAGCTCGCCCGCCTCACCGGCAAGGTCGGCGCCGCCCGCTCGCGCGCCGCGGCGGCCCAGGCCGAGATCGAGCGCCTGGCGGCCGCCCGCGACGAGGCCCGGGAACGGGCGGCCGCCGCCCAGGAGGAGTACGAGACCCTGCGGGCCGAGGTCGACGGCCTCGACGCCGACGACGCGGAGCTCGCCGGACAGCACGACGAGGCCAGGCAGCGTCTCGCCCGGGCCGAGACCGCCCTCACCGCCGCCCGCGAGGCGGCCACCGCCGCCGAACGCGAGCGTGCCGCGACCCGGGCCCGTCACGAGGCCCTCGCCCTGGGCCTGCGCCGCAAGGACGGCACCGGCGTGCTGCTCGCCGCCGGGGACCGGCTCACCGGACTGCTCGGCCCCGCCGGCGAACTGCTCACCGTCGCCCCCGGCCACGAGACCGCCCTCGCCGCGGCCTTCGGGGCCGCCGCCGACGCCCTCGCCGTGACCGGCCCCTCCACCGCCGCCGAGGCGATCCGCCTGCTGCGCTCACAGGACGGGGGCCGCGCCGCCCTCCTCCTGGCCACCGCCCCGGAGGAGTCGTGTGCCGGAGCGCACGACGGCCCCCACGGCCGGCGGGCCGACAGCCCGGACGGGGCACACGGGCCGGACGGGGGGCACGAGCCGCTCACCGGCGTGCCCGGCCGCCCCCGGTACGCCGCCGATCTGGTGCGCGGCCCCGCCGAACTGCTGCCCGCCGTGCGCCGGCTGCTGCACGGCACCGTCGTCGTCGACACCCTGGAGGACGCCGAGGAACTGCTGCGCGCGCGGCCCGGACTGACCGCCGTGACCGCCGAGGGCGACCTGCTGGGCGCGCACTTCGCGCACGGCGGCTCGGCCGGAGCCCCGAGCCTGCTGGAGGTGCAGGCCTCCGTGGACGAGGCCGCCGCCGAGCTGGAGGAACTCGCCGTGCGGTGCGAGGAACTGACCCGGGCGCAGCACGCGGCGGCCGGGGAACGCGACCGGTGCGCGGCCCTCGTCGAGGAACTGGGGGAGCGGCGCCGGGCGGCCGACCGGGAGAAGTCCTCCGTCGCCCAGCAGCTCGGCCGGCTCGCCGGGCAGGCCCGCGCGGCCGCCGGGGAGGCCGAACGGTCCGCCGCCGCCGCGACCCGGTCGCAGGAGGCCCTCGCCGAGGCGCTCGACGACGTGGAGGAACTCGCCGAACGGCTCGCCGTCGCCGAGGAGATGCCGTTCGACGAGGAACCCGACACCTCCGTGCGCGACCGGCTCGCCGCCGACGGCGCCAACGCCCGGCAGACCGAGATGGAGGCCCGCCTCCAGGCGCGGACGCACGAGGAACGCGTCAAGGCGCTCGCCGGGCGGGCCGACTCCCTGGACCGGGCCGCCCGCACGGAACGCGAGGCACGCGCGCGTGCCGAGCAGCGGCGGGCCCGGCTGCGGCACGAGGCGGCCGTCGCCGGTGCCGTCGCCGCCGGCGCCCGGCACCTGCTCGCGCACATCGAGGTGTCCCTCGCACGGGCCGGCGAGGAGCGCGCCGCCGTCGAGGCGGCGAAGGCCCACCGCGAGCAGGAACTCACCCGCGCGCGGACCGAGGGACGCGATCTCAAGGCGGAACTCGACAAGTTGACGGATTCAGTTCACCGGGGCGAGGTACTCGGCGCCGAGAAGCGGCTGCGGATGGAGCAGTTGGAGACCAAGGCGCTGGAGGAACTGGGTGTCGAACCGGAGGCACTGGTGGCGGAGTACGGCCCGCACCGGCCGGTGCCGCCCTCGCCCCCCGCCGGGAGCGGGCAGCCGCCGGATGCCGAGTCCGACGGCGGCCCCACCGCGGAGCCGCACCCGCACGACCGGCCCCGCCCCTTCGTACGGGCCGAGCAGGAGAAGCGCCTGAAGGCCGCCGAGCGCGCGTACCAGCAGCTCGGCAAGGTCAACCCGCTCGCCCTGGAGGAGTTCGCCGCGCTGGAGGAACGCCACCAGTTCCTCGGCGAACAACTGGAGGACCTGAAGAAGACCCGCGCGGATCTGCTCCAGGTCGTCAAGGAGGTCGACGAGCGCGTCGAGCAGGTCTTCACCGAGGCCTACCGGGACACCGCCAGGGAATTCGAGGGAGTCTTCTCCCGGCTGTTCCCCGGCGGCGAGGGGCGGCTGGTGCTGACCGACCCCGGCAACATGCTCACCACGGGTGTGGACGTCGAGGCGCGTCCGCCGGGGAAGAAGGTGAAGCGGCTGTCGCTGCTCTCGGGCGGTGAGCGGTCGCTGACCGCCGTGGCGCTGCTCGTGTCGATCTTCAAGGCACGGCCCAGCCCGTTCTACGTCATGGACGAGGTCGAGGCCGCGCTCGACGACACCAACCTCCAGCGGCTCATCCGGATCATGCAGGAGCTGCAGGAGGCCTCGCAGCTGATCGTGATCACGCACCAGAAGCGCACCATGGAGGTCGCCGACGCGCTCTACGGCGTCTCCATGCAGGGCGACGGCGTGTCCAAGGTCATCAGCCAGCGCCTCCGCCGGGCGGCTTGACGGGCAACCAGGCTCCTTCGGGCCCTTTGGATTCACATTGTGAATCCAAGATCCGCATGCCTGTGCGCACATCTCGTGAAATTTGTGACCATTTCGCGACCCATCCCCTCTCTTGACTTCAAAACTTGAAGACATAAGCTCAACGTCATCGTATTTACCTTCAGGTACCTTCCGAGGGACCTGGAAGGGCTGACCCCCACCCGGCGACGATGCCGGTGGCCCGAGGAGTTGCACGTGACCAGCTCAGCGCAGGCACAGAAGTCAGGAGCCGGTACGGCTCACCCCGAGCATCTCGGGCGCGTCGTCTTCATCGCGGCGTCGGCCGCGATGGGCGGTTTCCTCTTCGGCTACGACAGTTCCGTGATCAACGGCGCCGTCGAGGCCATCCGCGACCGCTACGACATCGGTTCGGCCGCTCTCGCGCAGGTCATCGCGATCGCGCTGATCGGCTGTGCCATCGGTGCCGCCACCGCCGGTCGCGTCGCCGACCGCATCGGCCGCATCCGGTGCATGCAGATCGCCGCGGTCCTGTTCACCGTCAGCGCCATCGGCTCCGCGCTCCCCTTCTCCCTCTACGACCTCGCCTTCTGGCGGGTCGTCGGCGGCATAGCCATCGGCATGGCCTCCGTCATCGGCCCGGCCTACATCGCCGAGGTCGCCCCGCCCGCCTACCGCGGCCGGCTCGGCTCCTTCCAGCAGGCCGCGATCGTCACCGGCATCGCCGTGTCGCAGCTGGTCAACTGGGCCATCCTGAACGCCGCCGGCGGCGACCAGCGCGGTGAGGTGCTGGGCCTGGAGGCCTGGCAGGTCATGCTCGGCATCATGGTCGTCCCGGCCGTGCTCTACGGGCTGCTCTCGTTCACCATCCCCGAGTCCCCGCGCTACCTGATCTCCGTCGGCAAGCGCGAGCGCGCCCGCGAGATCCTCGAACAGGTCGAGGGCGGCAAGTCCGACCTGGACGCCCGCGTCACCGAGATCGAGACGGCGATGCGCAGCGAGGAGAGGTCCCGCTTCAAGGACCTGCTCGGCGGCAGCTTCTTCTTCAAGCCGATCGTCTGGATCGGTATCGGCCTGTCGGTCTTCCAGCAGTTCGTCGGCATCAACGTCGCGTTCTACTACTCCGCGACGCTGTGGCAGTCGGTCGGCGTCGACCCGACGGACTCGTTCTTCTACTCCTTCACCACGTCGATCATCAACATCGTCGGCACCGTCATCGCGATGCTCCTCGTCGACCGCATCGGCCGCAGGCCGCTCGCGCTCATCGGTTCCGTCGGCATGGTGATCGGCCTCGCGCTGGAGGCCTGGGCGTTCTCCTTCGACCTCGTCGACGGCAAGCTCCCCGCCACCCAGGGCTGGGTCGCGCTGATCGCCGCCCACATGTTCGTCCTCTTCTTCGCCCTCTCGTGGGGTGTGGTCGTCTGGGTCATGCTCGGCGAGATGTTCCCCAACCGGATCCGCGCCGCCGCCCTGGGCGTGGCCGCCGCCGCGCAGTGGATCGCCAACTGGGCCATCACCGCGAGCTTCCCCTCGCTGGCCGACTGGAACCTGTCGACGACCTACGTGATCTACACCGTGTTCGCCGCGCTCTCCATCCCGTTCGTCCTGAAGTTCGTCAAGGAGACGAAGGGCAAGTCCCTGGAGGAGATGGGCTGACCGCGGCCGAGAGGCCGATGCCGACGGGCCCCCTCAGGGCCGGCCCGTCCCGTGAACCGAGGAGAAGGGTTCAAGTCCCCGCTGCCCCTCTCCTCGTCCTCCCGCCGCCCCGCTCCGGACCCCGTCCGGGCCGGGGCGGCGGTGTGCTCCGCACCCGCCGGCCGCGCTCCCGGGGCCGGGAACCGGGGAGACCCGGCCGGCCCGCCGGGCCGCGCCCGCTCCGCGTACGGACGCGGGGCCGCGGCGCCCGTGGCGCGCCCCGCGTTCCGGTTCCCCGGCCCCGCGCGGCCGCGGGGCCGGGGAACCGGCGTCCCCGTGCCCTCCACCGCGCCCCGGGCGGAGGCGGGGCGGACGGCGGCCGGCGGGACACCGGTCACCGGGCCGCCGGTGCCGGGGGCGGCACGACCCGTGTCGCGCGGGCCGCCATCGGCACGACCGGGAGGCCCATGGCCGATACTGGGGC
>NZ_LIRG01000279.1:8875-9100 GCF_001419695.1 Streptomyces prasinopilosus | reverse complement strand
GGGTGTGTGCCCGGCGGGGGCGGGGGGTGTGCCGCGCGGTCGTACAGGGCTTCGGCGACCGGGTCCTGGGCGGCGATGTCCTGCGCCCGGTAGGGGTCCTGGTCGTAGGCGTCCTGGAGGTACGTGTCGGCGGGCGACTGCGGCGCCTGGTCGGGACCGGGCGGCGGGCCCCCCTGGGGGTCCGACTCGGGACGGCCCGAGTCGCCCGCGGCATGGCCGCGGTCA
>NZ_LIRG01000279.1:0-8835 GCF_001419695.1 Streptomyces prasinopilosus | reverse complement strand
GCAGCAGCACGCCGCCGCCGATGACCAGCATCACCGTGGCGGTGATCTCGGTGACCTTGACGTCGAAGGTGACGGGCTCGCCGTACTTCCGGCCGTCCTGCGTGTACAACTGGGCGATCACCGTGGCCCGGCCGTTGGCGTTGGCGGAGGTGGTGAACTTCACCGACTGGCTGTGCCCGCCGGAGACGGTGATCGGCTGTTCCTCGTAGGCGTCGCCGCCGATCTCGAGGCGGGTCGGGTTGGTCGAGGTGAGCCGCAGCGTCAGGTTCTCGACGCCCTGCACCAGGTTGTTCTGGACGGTCACGGGGATGGTGGCGCTGCGGCCGGAGAGCTTCGTCTCCGACTTGTCGATCAGTTTCACCTGGTCGAGGAGTCCGTCGAGGTAGGCCTCGACGCCGCTGCGGTAGGTGGCGGCCTCGGCGATCCGGCCGCGCCAGGAGACGGACATCCCGCGGTTCAGGGCCCGGCCGAACGGGGTCACGACCCGGGACGGGTCCGAGAGGATCATCGTGAACGTGCCGAGCTTGCCCTGAGTCCTCGCGATCTGTTCGAACGCGGACCGCGGCAACTCCTGCTTGCGCAGTGAGGAGGGGTACGAGGAGGCTCCGGGGACCTCTGTGGTGGCGGCGGGGTCCGGTTCGGCCTTCGAGGCGGCGGTGAGGTCCTCGGACTCCGACCAGTTCCCCTCCTGGACGGCCTTCAGGGCCTCGGCCATCGTCTGGGCCTGGCTGGCGGTGGGGGTGCGCTGGGGGGCGACGACGACGCTGCGCTGCCGGCCGGTCTGGAGGCTCAGCGCCAGGCTCTGGGCCAGGAAACGCTGCACGGCGAGGGTGGACGTGGAGGCTCTGGTCATGTCGCCCTGGAACACGGTGGACAGCGGGGCGTCCGCGACGACCGCCGTGGTGCCGCCGCCGATGGGGCGGGCGGCCGAGGGCGTGTACGACAGGCCACCGGTCTCCCGGAAGGTGTCGCTGCGAGCGATCACCTTGTCGGCTCCGGCGGAGGTGGCGACCTTGACGATGGAGGGATCCACCGCTCCGTTGACGGGCCAGGCGAAGTCCGTGGTCGGTTTCACGTGGAGGATCGGCTCCACCGTGTTGACGACGACGTCCGTGGCCTCCTTGAGATGCCTCAGGGAGCCGGTGACCGAGGTGCCGTTGTGGGCGAGGGAGGCCAGGTCCGGATCGCCGAAGGGCAGCGCGACGACCTCCTTGCCCTTCACCGCGCTCTGCACGTGGGCGAGCCACCGCTTGGCGGCGACCTGATGGCCGCCGGCCGTGGTGGTGTCACCCGGGCCCTGGACCTTGTAGCTCTCGGTCATCGCGTCGACGGATGCCAGCAGATCCGGATCGACCACCCAGGTGACGTCGAGGTTCTTGCCCAGTGCCACCATCCGGTCCAGGCGGCCGCCCGGGGCGATCTCCTTGGCCAGGGCGTCGTCACGCAGGACCGGGGTCTGCTGCTCGTCGGAACCGGTCTCCGCCGTGGTGTGGACCGTGGAGATCAGCGGCCACAGGAAGGTCGTGCTCGTCTTCGTGTCGACTTCATCGGGCTGCCACGGCAGGAGGGTCCGCCGGACGCCGAGGGTCTGTTCCCAGGGCTGCGCGGCGGTCTGCCCGGAGAGCGCCACGGCCACCTGGTAGACGCCGTTCTTCCCGAGGCTCAGCTCGTCCACCGGTACGGAGAGGCTGAACCGCTGTGAGACGCCCGGCGGGAGCTCGGCGTACTCCTGGGTGTACTTGGCATCGGTCTCCGGGCCGATGACGCCCTGGACGTCGTCGCTGTTCCGGGCGACGTTGTCGATCCCGGAGCGGGTGTTCAGCAGGGGGCCCACCCGCAGACCGACGCGGGCGTCGGTGACGGCTTGCCTGCCCTTGTTGGTCACCGTGCCGGACACCGTGACGGTGTCGTCCTCGCCGGGAAGGCCGGGGGTGAGCGAGTTCACGGAGACGGAGACGGAGCCCGCGCCGGAGACGGCCTGCACGGAACTCCCCGCGGCGGCGGCCGCAGGGGACACGGCGGGCCACTGGAGCAGCCCCGTCAGCAGGGGGACTCCGGCGAACAGGGTGCCGGTGCGCCGCAGCCAGCGGCGGGCAGGTGAGGGATGCGTCCCCTGGAAGTCTGCCGCCTCGGCCACGTGCTCGCCCGTCCCTCATCGTCAGTGGTCGTCGTATGTGCGTCCACGCATGGTAACGATGCCCGGTGAGACCGAGTGCCGCGGACCGGCCCGCAAGATCGGGTCGGCCGCCGTACCGCCCTGTATGTGGCCGTATAAGGGGCGCTCTCCGTGTTCCGGGCGCCGGTCCTGTGCGAGGGCTGCGGGAAGGGCCCGGGCAGATCAAGGGAGGAGCTTCCGGCTGCCCGGGCCACGTACCCTTTTCTGTTGTGCCGAACGCCAACGAACAAACCAGTGCCCTGAGCCAGGTGCAGGACCGAGCAGTGAACGAACTGCTGCGTGTCGCCCCGGTCGCCGACGACCTCGCCCGCCGCTTCCGGGAGGCCGGGTTCTCACTCGCTCTGGTCGGTGGCTCGGTCCGGGACGCGCTGCTCGGCCGGCTCGGTAACGACCTGGACTTCACCACCGACGCCCGCCCGCAGGACGTTCTGAAGATCATCCGTCCGTGGGCGGACGCCGTCTGGGAAGTGGGTATCGCCTTCGGCACGGTCGGGGCCCAGAAGGAGGCCCGCGTCGGGGATGTCGACCGAAGCTTCCAGATCGAGGTGACGACCTACCGCTCGGAGGCGTACGACCGCACGTCCCGCAAGCCCGAGGTGGCGTACGGCGACTCCATCGAGGAGGACCTCGTCCGCCGTGACTTCACCGTGAACGCGATGGCCGTCGCGCTGCCCGAGAAGGAGTTCATCGATCCGCACGGCGGACTGGGCGATCTCGCGGCAGGTGTGCTGCGCACGCCGGGCACCCCCGAGGACTCCTTCTCGGACGACCCGTTGCGGATGATGCGGGCCGCGCGCTTCGCCGCTCAGCTCGATTTCGAGGTGGCCCCCGAGGTGGTCGCAGCCCTGCGGGAGATGGCCGGGCGCATCGAGATCGTCTCTGCCGAACGGGTACGGGACGAGTTGAACAAACTGGTTCTGTCCGCTTGTCCCCGCAAGGGACTGACCCTGCTCGTCGACACCGGGCTTGCCGATCATGTACTGCCCGAACTGCCGGCTCTCCGTCTGGAGAGTGATGAACACCACCGGCACAAGGACGTCTACGAGCACACGCTGATCGTCCTGGAGCAGGCGATGGCTCTGGAGGACGACGGCCCCGACCTGACCCTCCGCCTGGCGGCCCTGCTGCACGACATCGGCAAGCCGCGCACACGCCGCTTCGAGAGTGACGGCCGGGTCTCGTTCCACCACCACGAGGTGGTGGGGGCGAAGATGACGAAGAAGCGTCTGACGGCCCTCAAGTACTCCAACGAGTTGGTGAAGGACGTCTCGCGCCTGGTCGAACTCCACCTGCGGTTCCACGGCTACGGCACGGGAGAGTGGACGGACTCCGCGGTCCGCCGTTACGTCCGCGACGCGGGGCCGCTCCTGAGCCGGCTCCACAAGCTGACCCGTTCGGACTGCACGACACGCAATCGGCGTAGGGCCACTGCCCTCTCGCGTGCGTATGACGGTCTGGAGGAGCGGATTGCGAAGCTTCAGGAGCAGGAAGAGCTGGACGCCATCCGTCCGGACCTCGACGGAAACCAGATCATGGAGGTCCTCGGCGTCGGTCCCGGGCCGGCGGTCGGTCAGGCGTACAAGCACATGCTGGAACTCCGGCTGGAGAACGGTCCGATGGAACACGGCGCAGCGGTGGCGGCCCTCAAGGAGTGGTGGGCCGGACAGCAGGGCTGAGAGCGTAGCGCCGGCTCATGTTTCACGTGGAACGTGAGTCGGCACGGGATGCGCGAAGGGGCGGTGTTTCACGTGAAACACCGCCCCTTCGCGTGCCCGCCTTACTTCTTGTAGTCCTTCAGGCAGAGCAGGAAGTCCTTGCCGTCACCACTCTGGGTGTACACGTACTGGAAGTCCTTGGCCTCGGCCTCGCACTTGCCGGAAGCCAGGGTGTCAGAGAGGAACGAGCCGTCGATCTTGGCCAGTACCTCGTACTGGGCGTCCGAGGAGCTGCAGTCGACGACCTCGAGATCGGGATTGTCGTCACTGGCGCTGCCACGGTGCATGCAGTCGCCGACTGCCGCGGTGTTGGCATCGTCGCGGCTGGAGATGAAAGCGCCGATGGCTGCACCGACGAGCACCACGACGACGACGATGTTCTTGATCGTCTTGAAGCCGATCTTGCGGCGCGGCTGTTCCGGGGGGACGGGTGCGCCCTGCGGGGGGAATCCAGGCTGACCGGCCTGCGGGGGGAAGCCCGGCTGCCCCTGCGCGAAGGGATTCTGGCCCTGGGGCTGCTGCTGGCCCTGAGCGAACGGGTTGCCCTGAGGCGGCGGAGTGGTCACTTGGAGGTCCCCCTGGAACACGAGTGCGTGGCGTGAATTACGCGTTGATCAGACGCACGTAAGTTATCGGGCGCCACTGACAACGTCCTCCCGTGCGAGACGTCTGTGGCACTGATGTGACACTTACTGCCGTTCAAAACGTCCGATAGCTACAGCTACTGCCCCGTAGATAAAGGCGATTGTTACCACCAGAGGGACCGATCGACCGTCCGGCGGGAGCATCAGGGCGGCCACTGCGGCAGCACCGACGAAGGCCACGTTGAAGAGGACGTCATAGAGGGAGAAGATCCGGCCACGGAAGGCGTCGTCGACGGTGGACTGGACGACGGTGTCCGTGGCGATCTTCGCGCCCTGGCTGGTCAGGCCCAGGACGAATGCTCCGATCAGCAGCGGACCACCGGCGAAGGGCAGGCCGAACGCCGGCTCCAGGACCGCGGCGGCCGCCGCGCACAGCATGATCCAGCGGCCGGGCCCGAAACGCCCCGCGGCCCAGGGGGTCACGACGGCGGCGACGAAGAAACCGGCGCCGGACATGCCCAACGCCAGGCCCAAGAGGGTGAGTCCCTCCTCCGTCGTGTCGGTCAGGGCGTACCGGCACAGCATCAGCAGCATGACGAGCATGGCGCCGTAGCAGAACCTCATCAGGGTCATCGCGGCGAGCGCCCAGGCGGCTTCCCTGCGCGAGGGCGCTGTCAGGTGGCGCAGACCTGCCAGCAGGTCGTGAGCGGTGCCGGTGAGTGCCGTGGCCAGTCCCGGCCGCGTCAGTCTCCGGTCGGGACCCAGCAGCCCCTTCGCGATGCGCAGCGATGCCAGAGCCGCGCACAGGTACAGCGCCGCCCCCACGAGCACCACGGCCGCGTCGGAGTCGGAGACGACCAGGCGTACGAGGAAGGCGAGCCCGCCGCCCGCGGTCGCGGCGAGTGTTCCGGCGGTCGGGGAGAGGGAATTGGCGACGACCAGTCGCTCGGTGTCCACGACGCGCGGCAGCGCGGCGGAGAGGCCGGCGAGGACGAAGCGGTTGACGGCGGTCACGCACAGGGCGGAGGCGAAGAGCAGCTGGTCCGGGACCCGGCCGAGGATCAGGACGGCGGTCACCGAGGCCATCAGCGCGCGCAGCAGGTTGCCGTACAGGAAGACCTGGCGACGGCGCCAGCGGTCGAGCAGGGCACCGGCGAAGGGGCCGACCAGGGAGTAGGGGAGCAGCAGGACCGCCATCGCGGAGGCGATCGCCGCGGCCGACGTCTGCTTCTCCGGTGAGAAGACCACGTAGGAGGCGAGTGCGACCTGGAAGACACCGTCGGCACCCTGGGAGAGCAGCCGGACGGCGAGCAGGCGCCTGAAGCCCTGAAAACGCAGCAGGACGCGCAGGTCACGGACGACGGCCATGGGGCACAGCCTCACATACGGGGAGGGTCCCCGGGACACACGCCCCGGGGACCCTCGATCACCACGCGCCGGGTGCTCACCCGCAGGAGGTGGTCCTAGCGCTCGATCTCACCCGCGATGAACTTCTCGACGTTGAGGCGGGCCTCGTCGTCGAAGTACTGCACCGGCGGGGACTTCATGAAGTACGAGGAGGCCGACAGGATGGGGCCGCCGATGCCGCGGTCCTTGGCGATCTTCGCGGCGCGCAGGGCGTCGATGATGACGCCGGCGGAGTTCGGAGAGTCCCAGACCTCGAGCTTGTACTCCAGGCTCAGCGGGACGTCACCGAACGCGCGGCCCTCGAGGCGCACGTAGGCCCACTTGCGGTCGTCCAGCCACGGGACGTAGTCGGACGGGCCGATGTGGACGTTCTTCTCGCCGAGGTCCCGGTCGGGGATCTGGGAGGTGACGGCCTGCGTCTTGGAGATCTTCTTGGACTCCAGGCGCTCCCGCTCGAGCATGTTCTTGAAGTCCATGTTGCCGCCGACGTTCAGCTGCATCGTGCGGTCCAGGACGACCCCGCGGTCCTCGAACAGCTTCGCCATGACGCGGTGCGTGATGGTGGCGCCGACCTGGGACTTGATGTCGTCACCGACGATCGGCACACCGGCCTCGGTGAACTTGTCCGCCCACTCCTTGGTGCCGGCGATGAACACCGGGAGGGCGTTGACGAAGGCGACCTTGGCGTCGATGGCGCACTGGGCGTAGAACTTCGCCGCGTCCTCGGAACCGACGGGCAGGTAGCAGACCAGGACGTCGACCTGCTTGTCCTTGAGGACCTGGACGACGTCGACCGGCTCCTCTGCGGACTCCTCGATGGTGGCCTGGTAGTACTTGCCGAGACCGTCGAGGGTGTGGCCGCGCTGGACCGTCACACCGGTGCTGGGGACGTCGCAGATCTTGATGGTGTTGTTCTCGGAGGCGCCGATGGCGTCAGCGAGGTCGAGGCCGACCTTCTTGGCGTCCACGTCGAAGGCGGCGACGAACTCGACGTCCCTGACGTGGTAGTCGCCGAACTGCACGTGCATCAGGCCCGGCACCTTGGACGCCGCGTCGGCATCCTTGTAGTACTCGACGCCCTGCACCAGCGATGCGGCGCAGTTGCCCACACCGACGACGGCTACGCGAACCGAACCCATTCCGGTTGCTCCCTGTGTGTACGAGTGAGGCCCTGAGCGGGACTCACGTGGCGGTGTCGTCGGGCGAATCCGGCCGGGGAGAGTCCCCGGGCCGGGGCAGGTCGCCCGACGCTCCAGTGGTGGTGTCCTGTCGAGGGGTCGCCCCGGACGCGGGGCCCTGGAGGTCCCGCCCGGCCCGCTCGCTCTCGATGAGCTCGTTCAGCCAGCGCACTTCCCGCTCCACGGACTCCATCCCGTGGCGCTGGAGCTCGAGCGTGTAGTCGTCGAGACGCTCCCGGGTGCGGGCCAGCGAAGCGCGCATCTTCTCCAGGCGCTCCTCCAGCCGACTGCGGCGGCCTTCCAGCACACGCATGCGTACGTCGCGTGACGTCTGTCCGAAGAAGGCGAACCGCGCGGCGAAGGTCTCGTCCTCGTACGCGTCGGGGCCCGTCTGGGAGAGCAGCTGCTCGAAGTGCTCCTTGCCGTCGGCCGTCAACCTGTAGACGATCTTGGCGCGACGGCCCGTGAGCGGAGCGGCGAGGGCGTCCTCGGTGGTGTTCCCCGGTTCCTCGATCAGCCAGCCGTTGGCGACCAGCGTCTTGAGGCAGGGATAGAGCGTTCCGTAACTGAAGGCACGGAACACACCCAGTGACGTATTGAGTCGTTTGCGCAGCTCATAGCCGTGCATCGGGGACTCGCGGAGCAGGCCGAGGACGGCGAACTCGAGGATTCCGGAACGCCGGCTCATCGTCGCCTCCTCTCTGCCGCGGTCGTGCCGTGACGGTCTCTCGGACGGCTGGACACCGCCCTTATGCCGAGCTGATGTATCGACTCGATACATCCCGACGATAGAACGGCCCCGCGGTCGGGACAAGAGGGGGTGGAGTGAACGGGGTCACATCATCGATCCAAAGCGAGCAAGTTGCCTGATTTGAGCTGAACTTCTGTGCTCGACGGGTTTTGGCGGTGCGTAGTCTGTGCGCCATGCACAACACCGGGAACCGAGTTACGCGTGGGGGCGTCCTCGTCCCTGGTGCAGTACGGGATGAATGCGGGGTCCACCGCATCCGTACTTCGGGGGGACCGGAAACCAGCTGCCGTTTCCAGGCGCGCGAGAATGCGCCTGCCCGAGGAGTAGTCCTTCGATGAGCGAGCACCGTCGCAAACCGCCGCAGCCGCAGGGAGGCGGACGTGCCGCGGCCCGACGCGGCCAGTCCGGCTCGTCCTCCGGCCGCCGCGCGGCACCGCGAGGCGCCACCGGGTCTCCGTCCGACTCCTACGGGTCGGACTCGGGTGGTGAGGGCCACGCCTATGGAAGCCGCGCCGAAGCACGACGCGCGGCACAGAGAGGCGGGGGCCGCAGGGCCGGCCCCGCCGGGCCCGGCCGGGGCCGGTCGGCGCCTCCCCGCAAGAAGCGGATCATCGACTATCCGCGCCACGACAAGTACGGCTGGCGCCGTTGGATGCCGTCCTGGAAGGTCGTCACGGGGCTGTGCATCGCGTTCTTCGGCAGCATGGTGGCCGCCGCAGGGATCGGGTACGCGATGGTGAGCGTGCCGAACATCGCCAAGACGGCCAAGGCGCAGAACAACGTCTACTACTGGGCCGACGGCAAGCAGATGGTCGCGACGGGTGGTGAGCGCAACCGCCAGATCGTCAACCTCGAGCAGATCCCCAAGGCGATGCAGAACGCGGTCATCTCCCAGGAGAACAAGACCTTCTACGAGGACAAGGGCATCGACCCCAAGGGCATCGCCCGCGCCGTGCTCAACATGGCCAAGGGTGGCGAAACGCAGGGCGGATCCACGATCACCCAGCAGTACGTCAAGAACGCC
>NZ_LIRG01000278.1 GCF_001419695.1 Streptomyces prasinopilosus | reverse complement strand
GGCGCCCCGGACCCGCACCGGGGCGCCCGCCGCGGCAACGGACTGCTCCACACCGAGCTTTTGCTGCCGCACCGGCCCAAGGGCTCCCCGTACACCGTCAACGACCAGCTGATGGTCGCCACCGCCCTGACCCTCGCGCACTGGAACCGCGAACACGCCGCACCGGTCCGCCCGCTGCGCATCACCATGCCGGTGGACGACCGCCCCCGGGACGCCACCATGCCCATCGGCAACGGCACCCGCCTGGTCGAGGTCCCGTTCTCCGCCGGCGAACTGGACACCCCCGACCTGCCCGCCCTGCTGCGCCGCACGGCCCTGCGCACCCGTGCCCTCAAAGCGCTCCCGCGCCCGCAGCTGGGCCACGGGGCGACCCTGCTGACCGCGCCCTGGGCACCGGTCGCCGTCCGCGGCGCCCTCACCCGCGGCCTGCGCAGGGCGGCGGCGCCCTGGATGTCGACGACGCTGCTCAGCAACATCGGCCGCATCCCGTACCCGCTGGACTTCGGGGAGGGAGCCGGGTGCGCGCACGCGGTGTGGTTCTCGGCCCCCGCCCGGATGCCCCGCGGCCTCACCTTCACCCTCGCCTCCACCGCGGGCCGGCTGCACCTGGCCGTGCGCTGGTCCCGCGCGCTGCTCGGGCACGACGACGGCGTCCACCTCCGCGACCTGTTCACGCACCACCTGCACTCCACGGAGGCGACCCCGTGACGACCACCGCGCCCCCGCCCCGCGACCTGCGCGACTTCTACGAGAACCCCGCCGTCCCCGTGGCCTCGGGTCCCTCCCGCAGCCTCCGCCAGGCCCGGATGCTCGCCGCCGCGCTCGGTCCGGCCGGGACCGTGGGCGCCCGGACGGTCCTCGACATCGGCTGCGGCGACGGCTCCGCCGCGGCCACCGCCGCCCCCCTCCTGCGCGGCCACCGGCTCGTCGGCGTCGACTGGTCCCAGGACGCCCTGACCCGGGCCCGCACCCGGATGCCGTACGCGGTGCGCGGCGAACTCACCGACGGCGGGCTGCCGTTCGCCTCCGAATCGGCCGACGCGGTGCTGTTCAGCGAGGTGATCGAGCACCTCGTCGACCCGGACGCCGCCCTGGAGGAGATCCACCGGGTGCTGCGCCCCGGGGGCCACCTGATGCTGTCCACCCCCAATCTGGCCGCCTGGTACAACCGGGCGCTGCTGCTGGCCGGGGTGCAGCCGGTGTTCTCCGAGGTCAGCCTGCGCGGCATCCACGGCCGGCCGGGCTCGGAGGTGGTGGGGCACCTGCGGCTCTACACCGCCCGCGCGCTGCGCGAGTTCGTCGCCGCGTCCGGCTTCACCGTCGTCCGCCTCGAAGGCGCCCCCTTCCACGGGGTGCCGCGTGCACTGCGGATGCTGGACCGGCTGGCCTGCGCCCGGCCGCCGCTCTCGTCGATCCTGCTGCTGCACGCGCGCCGGGCGTAAGGGGGCCCGGGGAGAATGTGGTGGGGAGTGGCCGCCGCCCTGGTGTCGAACGTCCTGTACAGCGGCGGTTTCGTCCTGGAGAAGAGGGCGCTCGCCACCCTGCCCGAAGTGACGGTGCACCGGCCGGCGCGGCTGCTGCGGCTGGTGCTCGGCAGCCCGCTGTGGATCGCGGGCGCGCTGTCCCTCGCCGCCGGTTTCGGCGCCCAGCTCGTCGTGTACCGGACCCTGCCGATCGCCGCCGCCCAGGGCCTGTTCGTCTCCGGCCTGGTGCTCCTGGTGATGCTGTCGGCACGGCTGCTCGGCGAGGAGACCACCGGCCGGGAACGGTACGCGCTGGGCGCCATCCTGCTCGCGCTGCTCATGGTGGTGCTGTCGCTGAAGGGGGGCGGCGCGGGCGCCGACACCGTCGGCCGGGACGCGCCGTACCCGGTGATCCTGCTGGTGTGCGTGCCGTCGCTGGCGGCCGGGGTGGGCCTCTACTGGTCCGCCGAGCGCCGCGCCCGGCGCCGGCACCGGATGCCGACCACCGGCGTCGAGTACGGGGTCGCCGTCGGCCTGCTCTACGGCGTCAGCTCGCTCGCCATCAAGGGGGTGTCGAGCCACCTGACGGCCGGCGGCGTCGGCGACGCGCTGCTCGGCCTGCTGCGTTCCCCCTACCCGTACCTGCTGCTGTTCACCGGCGCGTTCGGCCTGGTGCTGTCGCAGGCGGCGCTCCAGCGCTGCCGGGCCTCGCTGATCGTGCCGGTGTGCACGACCGTGACGTGCCTGTACACGGCGGTGCTCGGCACGCTGTCGTTCGGCGAGGAACTCCCCGACGAACCCCTGCGGCTGGCCCTGCGCGTGGCGGGCACGGTGCTCGCGGTCACCGTGCTGCTGGCCATGCCGAAACACGACACCACCGCGTCCCCGGGCACCGGACCCGGGACCGCCGCCGACACCGGCACCGAGACCGACATCGAGACCAAGACCAAGACCGAGGAGCTGACGCCCCCGTGAAGCCCGACGACCCGCTGCTGAGGATTCTGGCCTGCCCGCTCGACAAGGGCCCGCTGCACCTGCTCCCCGCCACCACCGCTGTCCCTGCCGCTGCCGCTGCCGGAAAGGACGGTGCGGCGGCGGTGGACGGAACCGGGGAGTCGCTCTACAACCCGCGCCTGCGCCGCCGCTACCCGATCATCGGCGGCATCCCGCAGCTCCTCCCGTCCTCCGGCGAGCAGGTCTCGGACGAGGAGCACGCGACCCTCCTGGCCCGTGTGGCCGAGGACCACACGGGCCAGGAGGGTC
>NZ_LIRG01000277.1 GCF_001419695.1 Streptomyces prasinopilosus | reverse complement strand
GCGCGGCGGGCCGGAGCGGGAGCACCCGGCCGGTCACGGGCCGGTCCCCGGGCGGGCCGGCGGACCGGACGCGGGGCCGGGCCACACGGCCGTGGCCCGGCCGAGGGCCCCCGAATACGGCCTCCGGAAGTGAGCACTGTCGAAAATTAAGCGCTCTTTGTACCTTATGTGAAGTTTTTACCGCGCCGGGAAGGACATCCGGACGGGAGTGACACCTGAAAGGAGGGTGAGGCCAGATGATCACCCGCGATGAGGTCAGGATCCTCCTGGATCACCCCGTCTACGACGGCGAGGGCAACAAGATCGGTGAGGCCAAGCACGTCTTCTTCGACGACATGAGCGGCCGTCCCGAGTGGGTGAGCGTCAAGACGGGCATGTTCGGCACCAGCGAGTCGTTCATCCCCATCCGCGACGCCGAACTGGTGGAGGACCACCTCGAAGTCCCTTACCCCAAGGAGAAGATCAAGGGGGCGCCCGACGTCGACGTCGACTCGCACGGCCACCTCTCGGAGGCGGAGGAACACCGGCTGTACGACTACTACGGCATCGACTGGGCCGGCGTGCTGCGCGACGACCCCAAGACCTCGGGCGAGGGCCGGACCGGCAAGCACCCCGGCATGGGCAAGGCCGGAACGGCGGGCGCGGCGGGCCGGAGCGGGACGGCGGCCGCCGCCGGTACGGCCCGCACTCCGGGCAAGGACCGGACGGCGACCAGGACGACCGCCACCACGGGGACGGCGTCGGCCGCCGCGGCGGGGACGCCGACGGCCTCCGGCAGGACCGGCGCCGAGGGTGTCACCGGGACCGCGGGCGGGACCGGCGCGCGGGCAGCACAGGGCGCCGAGTCCATGACGCGCATGGAGGAGGAGATGCACGTCCGCGTCGAGCGGCGCGAGACCGGACGGGCCCGGCTCCACAAGTACGTCGTGACGGAGGACGTCGAACAGACCGTGCCCGTGCGCCACGAGGAGGTGCGCCTGGTGCGCGAGCCGATCGCGGAGGCCGACCGCGAGGCCGCGCTGTCCGGCGCGGAGATGGGCGAGGCCGACTACGAGATCACGCTGCACGAGGAGCGGCCCGTCGTGGAGACCAGGGCGGTCCCCGTCGAACGGGTGCGGCTGACCATGGAGGAGCGCACCGAGAACGAGACCGTACGGGGCCGCGTCCGCAAGGAACGCATCGAGAGCGAGGGGATCCCGGACGCCACCGCGCGGCGGGACGACACCGCCGGACGGGGCCGCGACGCCCCGCGCCGGGGCCGCACATGAGCGGAGGGCGCCGCGTACGCGCCGGTGGGTCCGCTCACCGGCGCGCCGCGCCGCCGCCCTCCGGACGCGCGGGATCCGCCGCGCCCGCGGGACCGGCGAGTCCGGTCAGGGCGGCGAGCCGCCGGTAGGAGTCCAGCAGGGCCGCACGGTCGTGGGTGCTGGTGGTGACGAGGACCTCCTGGGCCCCCGTCTCCTTCAGCACGGCCTCCAGCTCGCCGGCCACCTGTTCCCCGGTGCCGGCGACGTGGCCGTCGAGCCCGGACTCGTACAGGTCGCGTTCCCTGGCCGTCATGGCGGACGACTCGACGCGCTCGGCGGGCGGCAGTGGCGGGAAGGTGCCGCGGGTTCGGGAATGCGCCATCGACCAGGCCTCCGGGATCAGCAGCCGGCGGGCCTCCCCGGGCGTGCCCGCCACGGCGACCGTCCCGGAGATCACCACGTACGGCTCGCTCGCCCAGGCGGACGGACGGAAGTGCCGTCGGTAGCGGTCGATGCCGCGCCGCATCCGGTCGCGGCCGCGGAGGTCGCCGATGACCAGGGGCAGGCCCGCGCGGGCGGCGATCGTCGCCCCCTCGCCCATGGCCAGCACGAACGGCGGCACGGTCAGGCCCTCGGCCGGACGGGCGTGCACCCCGGTGGGGGAGGTGCCGCGGAACCAGCCGAGCAGCTCGTCGATCTGGGCGCCGAAGTCCTCGGCGTCGTCCTTGCCGCGTCCCAGCGCCTTGCGCACCCCGCCGGTGAAGCCGACGGAACGGCCCAGGCCCATGTCGACGCGCCCGGGGAAGAGCGACTCCAGCACCCCGAACTGCTCGGCCACGACGAGCGGCTGATGATTGGGCAGCATCACCCCGCCGGTGCCGACGCGGATCGTCCGGGTCGCCGCGGCGACGGCGGCGGCCAGCACGGTCGGCGCGGAGCCCGCGACCCCGGGCACGCCGTGGTGCTCCGAGACCCAGAAGCGGTGGTAGCCGAGCGCCTCCACCTCCCGCGCCAGGCACACGGTGTCGCGCAGCGCCTCGGAACCGCTGTGCCCCTCACGGACACGGGAGCGGTCGAGGACGGAGAAACGGGTCCGGGAGAGCAGCGAGGTCACCTCCGGTTCAACGTCCGGGCCGCCGTGGCATTCCCTCCGCGGGCATCGCCCGGGGGCGCGGCGAGCGGGCGCGTGCCGCCTGCCCGGGCCGGACGGCGTGACCGACCGTGACAAGCGCCCGCTCGCCGTGTTCGACCTGGACGACACCCTCGCCGGCACCGCGCACCGGCAGCGGTACCCGGGGCGCGGGCCGCGCGACCGGGACGCCTTCTTCGCGGAGGGCGTCGCCCCGGTGCACGAGAGCGCGCGGGATCGTCTACCTCACCGGACGTCCCGAGCGCTGCCGGCGCGCCACCCTGGACCGGCTGGCCGCCCAGGGGCTGCCCGAGGGGCCGTTGCACCTGCGGGGCGACGCCGACCGGCGGCCCGCCCGGTACACCAAGCCCGCGATCCCGCGCCGCCTCGCCCGCACCCGGGAGATCCGGGTGCTCGTGGACGACGGCGAACCGGTCTGCGCGGACGCCCGGCGGGCGGGGTTCACCGTGGTGCACGCCCGCTGGACGGCCCCGTCGAGGGAGCTGAAGGCGGCACAGCAGCGGGAGGGGCGGGCCTGACGTCCGCCCCTCCCGCTCCCCTCCGGGTGCGCACGGCTCCCGTGCCGTGCACGCGCCCGGCCGCTCGCGGCCGCCTCCGGGGACGGGCGGGTGGCTCAGGCCGGCTCGTCCAGGCGGAAGCCGACCTTCAGTCCCACCTGCCAGTGCGCGATGCGGCCCTCCTCGATCTGGCCGCGCACCTGGGTCACCTCGAACCAGTCCAGATGGCGCAGGGTCTGCGAGGCGCGCTCGACGCCGTTGCGGACGGCCTGTTCCAGGTTGTCGGGTGACGTGCCGACGATCTCGGTGACCCGGTAGGTGTGGTTGGACATGCGGGTGCTCCTCTCGACGGCGGCTTCCGCCGGTCCGGGGGCCGCCTCCTGTGTCGCACGTCACTCCACCGTGCCCCAAGTGGCGGCCGGGCGCGAGATGTCGGGGCTCCGCGCCCGGGCCGGCGGTTCAGGGGGCGCCGGGTTCCGGGGTCCGTGCGGCCCGTGCGTCGAGGCGGTAGCGGAGCTGCACCGCGAGGGAACCCGCCATCAGGAGGGCGGGCAGGACCGTGAAGCCCAGGAGGATCGCGGTGTGCGCACCGGGGGTCTGGGTGACCTCCTCGCCGGCCCGCGCGGCGGCGTACCCGCCGAGGGCCAGGACCGCCGAGTACAGGTACGGGCCGACCGCCGCGCCCACGGCCTCCGTCGCCGTCCACACCCCCGTGTAGGCGCCGGTCCGTTCGATCTCGCTCCGGCCCGCCTCCCGGACGGTGTCGGGAACCATCGAGAACGGGAAGAGCTGGAGGCCCGCGAAGCACACCCCGAGGACGAGGGTGGCCAGCAGGGGCACCGCGGGGCCCGCCGCGTCCCCCGCGGCCAGGCCGAGGGCGCCGGCGACGAAGGCGCCCTGGGCGAGCAGCAGGCAGCGCTGCTTGCCCCAGCGCCGCGAGAGGCGGAACCACAGGGGGGTGGTGAGCAGGGCGGGCGCCACGAACGCCGCCATCAGGACGGTCGTGAAGCCGGGGCGGTGCAGTTCGTGACGCGTGTAGTAGGGCAGCCCGGCGAGGACGAGGTGGGTGGTGCTGGAGGTGAGGAGGTAGCCGAGGGTGAGGACGCGGAACGGCACGTTGCGGCGCAGTACGTCCCGCACCTCCGCCAGGGCCGCCCCGGGCCCGCGCCGCCCGGCGGGGGCCGCGGGCCGGGCGCTCCGCGGTGTCCCGGGGGGCAGGAGATCGCGCACACCGCCCACGCCGACGGCCTGGAAGACGACGGTGAACACGCCGAGGACGAGGGCCATCACCACGTAGCGGGCGACCGAGTCGCCCTCACCCGCCAGCAGGGGCGCCAGGGCCCCGCCGGCCAGGATGCCGGCCGTGAGGACCATCATGCGGAAGGACAGCACCCGGGTCCTGCCGTGGTAGCCGACCGTCATGTCGGTGGGCGTCGCGAGGTAGGGCACCTGGTAGGAGGCGAAGAGGACGTTGGCGACGACGAACCAGCCGGCGACCCAGGCGGCCGCGGCCCAGGGCCGGTCGGCCACGGGGGCGGGCACCGCGAAGAGCGCGACGAAGGCCGGGGCGAGGGCGCAGCCCGCCGTCAGCAGCCGCAGCCTGTTCCCGCGGCGGACCCGCTCCCGGTCGGAGAGGGAACCGACGAAGGGGTGGAGGACGACGTCCACGACCTTCGGCACGAGCAGGACGAGGCCCGCCAGCCAGGGGGTCACCCCGAGGGTGTCGGTGAGGAAGTACAGGAGCAGCAGGCCGGGGACGGTCACGTAGACGCCCATGCCGGCCGAGCCGAGCGCGTACCGCACGAGCGCGGAGCGGGGCGGGTTCCCGCCCTCCCCGTCGGGCGCCCGGTCCTGCCGGCCGGGAGGGAGGGGCCCGGGTCGAGCGGAGACGTCCATTTATCCCTCACCTGTTTGATTGCGAAGTCAGCGGATCCTAGCCAGACTGAGCCGGATGAGGAAGAGCTCGCACACCCAGGGCCAGGAACCCCTCCGGCGCGGACCGGGCAGACCCCGGCGCGGGGCGCGGGAGGGGCCGCCGACCCGCGAGCTGATCCTGCGGGAGGCGACGGCCCTGTTCGCGGCGCGCGGGCCGGAGGGCACCTCGCTGCGCGACATCGCGGCGCGGGTGGGCATCGACGTGTCGAGCCTGCACCACCACTTCCCCTCGAAGGACGCCCTCTACGACGCGTGCTTCGAGAGGGTGCACGAGGCGGAGCGGGCGGCGCTGGCCCCGCTGGTGGCGGAACTCGCCCGCACCGCGCCGCACGGCGGGGCGCCGTTCGCCGCGGCGCTGCGCGCGCTGGCCGAGGCCTTCGTGGACTTCCTGGAGGAGCACCCGCACACGACCTTCCTGTGGCTGCGCAGATGGCTCGACCCCGCCCGCGGCACCGGTCTGGACGAGGCGTACGCGCTGCCGCTGTACGGCGAGGTCGAGCGGGTCCTCCTGGAGGCGGCCCACGCGGGAACGGTGCGGGAGGCGACCCCGCACGTCACGGTGCGCAGCCTGGTGTGGGCGGCGCACGGGCACGTCACCGCCCTCGCGGCCGCCTCCCCCGCCGAGCGGGAGCGCGAACGCTACGAGTTCCGCGTCTGGGTGCGCCGTTTCCTGGAGGCCCTCTACGGCGCCCGGCCGGACGCCGGGCCGGCGGGGGCTGGTGCCTCCGCCGGGACGGAGTAATAATCCAGCAACCGTTGGATTAATTCCGGAAGAGGGTGCGGGCGCGATGGACGCAGGGCGAGGTACGGCGCTGCCGGGGCGGGTGGCGGTCGTCGGGGGCGGGATCGCGGGCATCGCGGCGGTCAAGGCGCTCCTCGAAGCGGGCGTGGAGGTGTACGGCATCGAGCGGGCCGGGGAACTGGGCGGGCTGTGGCGGCTCGCCGAGGACACCGCCGCGTACGAGGGGCTGCGGCTCAACACCTCCAGGCCGCGCACCGAGTTCAGCGACCACCCGATGCCGGCGCACTGGCCCGACTACCCCTCACGCGCCCAACTCCTGTCCTACGTACAGGGGTACGCGGAGCGCTTCGGTGCCGACCGGCACTACCGCACGCACACCGAACTCGTCGCCGCGCGGCGCACGCCGGAGGGCTGGCTGCTCCGCCTGGCCGGACCCGACGGCGTCCGCGAGGAGACCGCGGCCCACCTCGTGGTCGCGAACGGGCACAACCACACCCCGCGCCTGCCCGAACCGCCGTACCCCGGCCGGTTCGAGGGGACGGCCTCGCACGCGCACACCTACCGGGAACCCACCGCCTTCGCGGGCCGCCGGGTCCTCGTCGTGGGCACCGGCAACTCCGCCATGGACATCGCGACCGAGCTGGCGGAGCACGCGAGCGGGGTGCTGCTGTCCGCCCGGCGCGGGGTGTGGGTGCTGCCGAAGCGGCTGCTGGGCCGGCCCACGGACCAGTGGAACGGAGCCCTCGCCGCCGTGCTCCCGTGGCGGCTGCGCCAGCAGGTCTCCCAGGCGATGCTGCGGCTCACCGGCAGCGGAGGGAACGGGGCGGCGCTGCCCGCCTCCCGCGAGGGGGTGCTGCAGGACCATCCGACGCTGAGCGACACGGTCCCGGCCCTGGTCGCCGCCGGAAGGATCGGCGTGCGTGCGGGGATCGAACGCCTCGAGGGACTCCGGGTGCGCTTCACGGACGGACACGAGGACGAGGTGGACCACATCTTGTGGTGCACCGGATACCGCGCGACCGTCCCCTTCCTCGACCCGGCACTGGTCCCCGACCCCGCCCGGCTGCCGCTGTACCGGCACGTGTTCCCGCTCGACGAGCCCGCGCTCTCGTTCGTCGGGCTGATGCAGTCGACGGGCTCGGCGCTCCCGGTCGTGGAGGCGCAGGGCAGGCTGCTGGCCGCGCACCTCTCCGGACGCCTGCCCAGGCCGTCGCGCGACCGGATGCTCGCGGCGGTCACCACCGAACTGGCCGCGGCCCGGGAGCGGTGGGGCGGGAAACGCCCGCACATGCGCCTCGACGTGGACCACTACCTCCGCCAGGTGGGACGGGACCTCGCGGCCCGTCACGATCACCCGCCGTCCCGCGAGGGGCGGTGCCGTGTCGCGCCGGGCCGCGAGGTCCCGTCC
>NZ_LIRG01000276.1 GCF_001419695.1 Streptomyces prasinopilosus | reverse complement strand
AATGAGGGGTGGGCACTGAGGTGGTTCCTTCCCACACGCAGGTGACACAGAAGTTCTGGCGCCGAAAAGGGAAGTCCCGTGGGGGCCTGCCTCTTGGGCGGTGTTGCGCGGGAGGGCGCGAATTCACCGACGGTGAAAGCGGACCCGGTTCATCAACGCGCGTGCGACCCCGGATTTTACCCCCTCACGGGGGGCTCACTCTCGCACAACCGGCACACGGCCAACAAGGCGCCCGGGAAGCCTCCGGCCGTTGACAGGAAGTCAAAAGGAAAAACGCGTCCGGGATCACCCGCACCGGCTTTCCACCTGCGTTTTTCCGCGCTCCCCGGTTCCCTCATTCCGTGGTGGTGTCAGATCTGCCAGGAGCGGAGCCGGTCCGCGGCTCCGTAGACATCCGTCGTCCCGGCCATCAGATCGCGGGCGAGGTCGACGATCGCGCCGTAGGGCGGGTCGATGCCGACCCCGCTGACGAACATGTACGCCACCGCCGTGGCGCAGGCGAAGCGGGCGTTGGCCGACGGCAGGGGGCGGAGCACGGCGAGCGTGTGCAGCAGGGCGGCGGCCCGCCAGGCCGCGTCCGAGTCCACGCCGAGGCGGGGCGGGTCGACGCGGTGCCGGGCGACGGCGGCGACCAGCGCCGAGAAGTCGTTGACGGTGGGCTGGTCCGGGAGGACCTCCTCGTGCCGCTGGAGCAGCCAGGGCACGTCGATGTGCAGAACGGACGACATCGGTCAGGCGGCCCGTCCCGCGCCACTGGCCCGCGGTTCGTCGTCCGGGAAGGCGGCGGCGAATTCGTCGGCGTGCGAGGCGAAGAACCGGCGGAATGCCTCCGCGCCCTCCTGGAGTGCCCGGTGGCGGGCGATGTCGGCGGCGGCCGCCTCCCGCACCAGCGCCTTCATCGATGTACCGCGCTCCTTGGCGATCTGCCGCAGGTCCTCGAGTTCACGGTCACTGAACTCCACATTCAGAGCAGGCATGCCCTCACGGTACCGCTCGGGTACTCGATCGTAAATACCAGCAGTTCAGAGTGGGTGCACGGCGGTACCGAAAGGGGTGCGCCAAAGGCGCCGGCCCGCGGAACGGGACGACGCCTCCGGTCCGGGCGCTCCGGACTACCCCTGATCGGCCACGTAGGAGGCCATGCGGGTCAGGGCCGCGTTCCAGTTGATGGTGTGCTCGTTGGTGGACCAGGACTGGATGTCGTCGACGAAGCAGAACTGGCCGACGCATCCCTGGAGGACCGACTGCGCGTAGGGGTCCTGGATGCTCGAGTTGGGTCCGCCGGAGAGGGTGCCGGCGGGCGGGTTCGGCAGCGCCGGGTCGAGCTGGCGGGCGTACCAGCGGCTGTGCTGGTTCTGCACGCTCACCTCTCCGTACCCGGTGACGTAGGAGATGTTCAGGGCGTTGCGGCCGAGGATGTAGTCCATGCTCTGCAGCGCGCCGTCCCGGTACTTCGCGGCACCGGTGAGGTCGTGGGCGGTGGCGAGGACGACCGCGTTGTTGAGGACCTGGTGGCTGGAGCCCCAGTCGTAGACGCCGCCGGCCGGCGCGTACGGCATGCCGTACGGGTGGGCCGTCAGCGTGGCCAGGTAGCGGTCGGCGCCCTTGACGACGGAGTGGCGGACCTTGTCCCGGCCCGGGAGCCGGTTCGGCACCGTCGCGAGGTCGAGCCGGCCGGCCGCCGCGGTGCGCGACCAGTCGAAGCCGAGGGGGCCGAAGATGTCGGCGGTGTGCACCGGGGACTTCAGGACGTACTCCTCGAACCGCCGCTCCCCCGTGGTGAGGTACAGCTCGGCCGCCGCCCAGTAGAACTCGTCGCTCAGCTCGTCGTCCGGGTAGGCGCCGCCGCCGATGCCGTCGTCCGGGCTCGCGTACTCCCCGGGGTGGGCGAGCGCGGCCGCCCAGGCGGTGCGCGCGGCGGCCAGGGTCTCGGCCGCGAACTCCTTGTCGTAGGGCCGGTACAGGCGGGCCGCCTGGGCGGCGGTGGCCGCGAGGTTGAGGGTGGCGGCGGTGCTCGGCGGGTGCAGTTCGCGCTTCTGCGGGTCGTCGCTCGGCAGCAGCGGCAGTCCGGTCCACTGCTCGTCGTGGATCTTGTGGTGGGCCATGCCGGCCAGCGGTTCTCCCTCGGGCACCTGCATCTTCAGCAGGAACTCCAGTTCCCAGCGGGCCTCGTCGAGGAGGTCGGGCACCCCGTTGCCGCTCTCGGGGATGTCCAGCGTGCCGTCGCCCAGCTTGTCCGCCTGTCCGGTGCGGGCGTGCCGGGCGCGCTCGTAGGTGCTGAGCAGCTCCCAGGTGCTGATGCCGCCGTTGACGACGTACTTGCCGTGGTCGCCGGCGTCGTACCAGCCGCCGGTGACGTCGAGGGTGTAGTCGCAGACGCCCGGCTGGCAGGGCACCTCGCCGTCGCCCCGGTTGGGCGCCACGTCCACGTGTCCGGCGGGGCGGGCGTAGCCGGGGCGCAGGTCGTCGCGGATCTCGATGCCGCTGCGCTGGGTGTAGTAGTACTTCGCCGAGTCCAGCCGCAGCCGCTCGTAGGCGCCGGCGTCGATGTCGAAGGGCCGGCTGGTCTCGCCGTCCACGGCCAGGGTGTACCCGGTGCCCCGCGTGCGGTGGGCGCCGAAGTCGATGGAGTGGACGTTCTGCCCGGAGGAGCCGTCCACGCCGCGCGGCACGGTCCTGCCCTGCCGGACGACCCTGCCGTCGGCGTCCTTCAGCCGCCAGGTCAGCCGCTCGTCCGCCCCGGTGACCAGGGTGGCGTTCTTCGGGCCCGCCGGGAGGTAGGCGACCTGGTTGACGCGGATCCGGGGCCCGGTGTCGGGCTCGTACGGCTCGGGCTCCACGCCGCCCAGCAGGGACACGTCGTCCACGCAGAAGCGCCAGGGGTCGGGGCTGCCCCCGAGCTGGAGGGCGACCTGGCCGCGCTCGGTGTCCGCGGGCGCCGTGAAGGTGTAGGAGTACGTGTCTCCGGAGACGCCGAGCTGCGGGGACACCTCGTAGTAGGCGTCGTACGGGGCGACCGACAGGCCCACGACCGCCCGGACCACGTGGCCCGCGGGTGCGCCGGCCGCGGAGAAGGAGAAGCGGTACGACTCCCCCTTCACCAGGGTGATGTCGTTCTGTCCGACGGCGGCGTCCCACCGGTTGGCGGTGCCGCCGGGGACGTCGGCGCACAGGCGACCGTCGGACAGGCTCGTGGTGACGCCGTCGGAGGCCCACCAGGGTTCGGTGGTGGTGTCGAAGGTGCCGTTGCGGACCTGCTCGACCTCGTCGGCTCCGGCCGGGGCGGCGGGCAGCGCGGTGAGCGCGGTCGCCAGCAGGCCGGTCAGGGACAGCAGCGCGGTTCTGCGTCTGTTCACGTCTGGGCTCCTCTGGGGGAGGACACGGCGGCGACTGCGAATGGGAGCGCTCCCATTCACAGGGGACATCGTTGTGGCAGATGTGACGCCCCGTCAACATGCGGGACGGTACTGGTGACGGACACCGGAGGACGGGCGCGGGCCGGACGCGGGTACCGGGCGCCGGCCGGGCGGGGCGGGAACCGGGCCGGGACGGGCGCTCCCGGCGGCCGCCCCCGGTGTCCTTCCCGTCCTTCGCGTCCCCTCCGCGACCCTCCGCCCGGGCGGGGTTCCGGTCCGCACCCGCCCCGGACGCACTAGGGTGGAACTCCGGCGATCGACCGGTTCACGGCGAGTGTGCGCGATGGAGTGGCGACGATGAGGGCGGACGACCCGTTCGACGATCCGGTGACGGCCCGGGCCGTCATCGCCGCCGACGGCACCGTCACCCGGTGGAACGAGGCCGCTCGGCGGCTGCTGGGCCACCGGGCCGAGGAGGTGGTCGGCCGCCCGGCGGTCCGCCTGCTCGCCGACGGGGCGCAGCCGCCCCGGCCGACGGCCGGCAGGCGCTGGAGCGGCACGCTCGCCCTCCGGCACCGGGACGGCGGCACCGTCACCGTGTGGCTGCTCGCTCACCGCGGCCGGCCGGAGGACGGCGAGGCCGACGGCTGGCTGGCCGTCACCCCGCTGCCGTCCGGGCCCGCAGATCCGGCCGGGGACGCGCTGCTCTGGGCGGCGATGGTCCAGTCCCCGTGCGCCACCGTCGTCTTCGACACGGACCTGCGCCTGCGCGGTGCCAACGACGCGATGGCGGAGCTCTTCGGACTACCGGCCGTCCATCTGCGCGGTCTGACGCCCGCGGACGTCGGCGGCCACCCCTGGCACAAGGAGCTGGAGCGGCACATGCGCCAGGTGCTGCGGACGGGCCGGGGGCACGACGTCCGGACGAACCCGCAGGTCGCCGGCAGGAGCCCCGAAGAGGCCTGGCTGACCCGGATCTCGCCGCTCACCGACGACTGCGGCCGGGTCGTCGGCGTCTGCGTGACGGCCCACGACTTCACCGAGCAGAACAAGGCGCGGGCACGGCTGCAGCTGGTCAACGAGGCCAGCCTGCGCATCGGCAGCACCCTCGACGTCACCCGGACCGCGCAGGAGCTGGCGGAGGTCTGCGTCCCCGCGCTGGCCGACTTCGTCAGCGTCGACCTGCTCGAGCACGACCAGGGCGCCGACCCCACCGGTCCGTTCACTCTGCCGGTCCCGCTGCGCCGGATCACCCACCGGTCCCGCACGGCGGGCGCTCCCGAGTCGGTCACCGCCCCGGGCGAGGTGGTCGTCTACCCGGCCGCCGCCCCCCAGGCCGACTCCCTGATCGCCGGCCACAGCGTCGTCGCCTCGGTGCCCTCCGGTGATCTCGATCCGTGGCTCGCGGTCGACGACGCCCACGCCCGGCAGGTCAGGGAGTTCGGCGTCCACTCGATCCTGTCCGTCCCCCTCCGGGCCCGCGGGATCACCCTCGGCGTCGCGGCCTTCACCCGCTACCGGCATCCCGAGCCGTTCACCCACGACGACGTGCTGCTGGCCGAGGAGATCACCGCGCGTGCGGCCGTCTGCATCGACAACGCCCGGCGCTACTCGCGCGAACGCGAGACGACCCTCACCCTCCAGCGCAGCCTGCTCCCCCGCGGCCTGCCCAGGACCGCGGCCGTGGACGCCGCGTCCCGGTACCTGCCGGCCGCGCGCACCGGCGTGGGCGGCGACTGGTTCGACGTGATCCCGCTGTCCGGGATGCGGGTGGCCATGGTGGTGGGGGACGTCGTCGGCCACGGCATCCAGGCGTCGGCGACGATGGGCCGGCTGCGCACGGCCGTGCGCACCCTCGCCGACATCGACCTGGCCCCGGAGGAACTGCTCACCCACCTCGACGACCTGGTCCTGCACCTCTCGCACGAGTCGGCCGGCGACGCCGGCCCCGGTGAGGTCGGCGCGACCTGCCTCTACGCGGTCTACGACCCGGTGTCACGGCGCTGCACCCTGTCGAGGGCGGGGCACCCGCCGCCGGTCCTGGTCCCGCCGGACGGGCCGGTCCGCGTGCTGGACATGCCGTCCGGGCCGCCGCTGGGCGTGGGCGGTCTGCCCTTCGAGTCCGTGGAGCTGGAGCTGCCCGAGGGCAGTGTGCTGGGTTTCTACACGGACGGCCTCGTCGACGGCCGGGGAGGCGGCGCGGACACGGAAGCGGGCCCCCACGTGCTCTGCGAGGCCCTGTCCCACGCGGCCTCCGGGGCTCTCGACGAGGCCTGCGACCGCGTGCTGCACGCGATGCTCCCGCCGGGTTCCGCCACGGACGACGTGACACTGCTGCTGACCCGTACCCGTGGGCTGCCGTCCTCCCGGGTGGCCACCTGGGACATCCCGGCCGACCCGGCGCTCGTCGCGCCGGTCCGCAAGCGGGTCCTCGACCAGCTGGGCGTGTGGGGGCTGACCGACGTGTCGTTCACCGTCGAGCTGGTGGTGAGCGAGCTGGTCACCAACGCGATCCGCTACGGCGCGCCGCCGATCCGGCTCCGGCTGATCTGCGACGCGTCGACGCTGATCTGCGAGGTGTCCGACGGCAGCCACACCGCCCCGCACCTGCGGCGCGCCAAGACCTGGGACGAGGGCGGCCGGGGGCTGCTCCTGGTCGCCCAGCTCACCCAGCGGTGGGGCAGCAGGCACACCGCCGAGGGCAAGACCATCTGGGCCGAGCTGGGGCTCGCGGAGGAAGCCTGAGGGTCCGGCCGGCCCGGTCCGCCTAGTCGTTCCCCTTCTCCTCGTTTCCGCCCTCGTCCTCGACCGGGCCCCAGGTGACGACCTTCGTCCGGAGACCGGGGTCCGAGGGGGCGATCGCCCAGCGCTGGGCGTCCGTGTCGTCGCGGGCCTTGAGGACGAGGGCGCCCGAGCCGTCGGTGGCGGCGGGGGCCAGGCCCAGGTCCTGGCCGGAGCGGGGCACCAGGGCGCCCTGGACGGTGAAGTCGTAGCGCGCGCTGCCGGAGTCCTCGCGGGCCCCTCCGGTGCACCGGGCCAGGCGCACCGAGTAGCCGAGTCGGGAATCCAGGCACAGGCCCGGTTCCGCGGCGCTGCGCAGCAGCCCGTCGGTCTCGTACGTCCACTGCTGGGCCCCGCCCGCCGAGCAGGCGGTGAGTTCGGTCTCGGCGCCCGCGACCGCCCGGCCGCCGACGACACCGACGCACAGGCCGGAGGCGGTGTTGTGCAGACGGCCGCGCAGGGCGCCCTTCACCGCCTCCCCGGAGCGGAACCACGACGGGTCGCCGGGCGGGCCGCCCGGCGACCCGTCGTG
>NZ_LIRG01000275.1 GCF_001419695.1 Streptomyces prasinopilosus | reverse complement strand
CCGCTCCCGCCGGGCCTCCCTCTCCGCTTCCTTCCGGAGTTCCCTCTGGAGTTCCTTCGCCGCTTCCTTCGCCGCTTCCCTCTCCGCCTTCTCGGCGCGGGCGAGCTCGGCCTTCTCCGCCTTCTCGGCGTCCTTCTCCGCCTTCGCCGCCTCCGCGAGCTGCCGCTTCATGGCGGTCGCGTACATGTCGACGTACTCCTGGCCGGAGAGCTTCATGATCTCGTACATGACCTCGTCGGTCACCGCGCGGAGGATGAACCGGTCGTGCTCCATGCCCTGGTAGCGGCTGAAGTCCAGCGGCGCGCCGATGCGGATGCCCGGCCGGACCAGCTTCGGGACGACCTTCCCCGGCGGCTGGACCTTCTCCGTGTCGATCATGGCGACCGGGAGCACGGGCGCGCCGGTGGCGAGCGCCACGCGGGCGAGGCCGCCCGGCTTGCCGNNGGTGAAGTACTCGGCCTTGGCTATGAAGGTGACCTTGCGGTCGAGGACCGCCGGCAGGAAGAAGGAGTCGGAGAACGACAGGTGGTTGCTGGCCAGGATGGCGGGCCCCTCGGCGGGTACGTTCTCCAGGCCCTCCACCCAGGGCCTGAAGGCAAGCTTCAGCGACCCTCCGACGGTGACCTTCATCGCGCCGTACAACAACCGAGTGCCTTCCTCTACGTGTGGCTCAGACCCTAACCCGGAGTCCCGTCAATGGCTCCGACGACCCTGGTCGGTGTCAGTGCGGTCGCGTACGGTGAAGGTCCTGCAACCCGTGTGCAGCCCGTCGACTCCCTCGACTCCTTTCTTTCCACGGTGTCCACGACGCCCGCGGTGTCCAGCACTCCGACGACCCTTACGACCGGGAGGCCGAAAGTGCCGCTCCTGACCGGAGCCGAGCCGTACCGCCACGAGGGCGGGGAGGCCGCCGTCCTCCTCTGCCACGGCTTCACCGGTTCGCCTCAGTCGCTGCGCCCGTGGGCGGAGCACCTCGCCGAGCACGGCCTGACCGTCTCGTTGCCCCTGCTCCCGGGGCACGGCACCCGCTGGGAGGACCTGCGGGTCACCGGCTGGCAGGACTGGTACGCGGAGGTGGACCGCGAGCTGCGCCTGCTGCGGGACCGCTGTGCGCGCGTGTTCGTGGCCGGCCTGTCCATGGGCGGCGCGCTGGCCCTGCGCCTGGCCGCGCGGCACGGTGACGCGGTGAGCGGTGTCATGGTCGTCAATCCGGCGAACCGGGTGCACGGCGTGGCCGCGCACGCCCTCCCGGTGCTCCGTCACCTCGTCCCGGCGACCAGGGGCATCGCGAGCGACATCGCCAAGCCGTCGGTCGAGGAACTGGGCTACGACCGGGTGCCGCTGCACGCGGCGCACTCCCTGCGCGCCTTCCTGCGCCTGCTCGACGGCGAGCTCCCCCAGGTCACCCAGCCGCTGCTGCTCCTGCGCAGTCCGCGGGACCACGTGGTGCCGCCCGCGGACTCGGCCCGGATCCTCGGCCGCGTCTCGTCGCTCGACGTGACGGAGGTGCTGCTGGAACAGAGCTACCACGTGGCGACGTTGGACCATGACGCGGAGCGGATCTTCCGGGAGAGCACCGCGTTCGTCGGACGGCTCGCACCCGGCGCCGTCAAGGAGTCCGGTCTCGGCAAGGAAGGGACGACCACAGGTGGCTGAGCACGACTCGGACCGCGAGGACCGCGAAGGGCGTGAGGACCAGGAGGGCCGCGAGGCACGTGCGGGCCGGGGGCGTGAGGGCGGGGGCGGTGAGCGTCAGGACCGGGACGCCCCCTTCGACGAGGACGCCGCGTGGGAGGCGATCGTCGCCGGGTACGGTGACGAGCCGCCGGACCCGGCGGGTGCCAAGCCGTTCAAGTCGGTCGAGGACCTGGCGCTGCTGGAGTCCGACACCAACACCGACACGCGGACCGGGCCCGCCGACGACGGGGCCCCGGCCGAGACGCCGACGCGGGCCGGGGACAAGCCGCTGGGCGGTTCGGTCGCCTTCGCCCCGGGCGTGGGCGGCCCGCGCGACTACAGCGTGTCCGAGCCGGCGGAGGGCGACTTCGACGACGGCGACGAGGGCCACTTCGTGCCGCCGGAGCCACCGCCGCTGCCCGAGACCGACGTCACGGCCAAGTTCGCGTGGCTGGGGGTCCTGGGCGGTCCGGTGCTGCTCCTGCTGGCGGTCATGCTCGGCTGGGAGATGACCTGGTGGCTGACCACGCTGTGCATCGGCGGTTTCCTGGGCGGCTTCGGCACGCTGGTGATGCGCATGCGCACGGACGACGAGGACGACGACCCGGGCCGGGGCGCGGTGGTCTGAGGGCGTCCGGGATCAGGCGGCCGGGACCCTGAGGGCGGCCAGGACCGGAAGGTGGTCCGTGGCCGCCCTCAGGTCGGCTCCGGTCACTCCGGGCTGGTCGTGCGGCACCCCGCAGCCCAGGACCTCGACGCCCTCGGTGGTGAAGAGCGCGTCGATGCGCTGGTGCGGGTCGGCGGGGGTCGAGGTGTACTCGCCGCCCCAGGGCGCCGCCGTGCGGCAGTCCGTCAGCCGCCCGCCCGCCAGCCGGCGGAAGGTGCGGCCGTCCGGCCGTTCGTTCAGATCGCCGCCGGCGACGGCGTGCTCCACACCCATCCCGGCGAGCCGGTCCAGGAGCATGCCGCCCTGTGCGTACCGCTCGTCCTTCTGCAGCGACAGGTGGCAGCTCAGCACGCCCAGCCGGGCCCGGCCGAACCGTACGACGGCGGTGGCGAAGCCGCGCCGGTGCAGCCCCGGGGTGAGCGGCAGCAGCACGTCCTCGGTGCGCTCGGCGGTCGCCCGCAGCGAGCACAGGATCGCGGGACCGGCGGCCGTGGCGCCCCCGCAGAGGACCACCAGGCCGGAGGCGGAGGCCAGCCGGGCCAGTTTCTTGCGCCAGCGGAAGAACCGCGGCGCCTCCTGGACCAGGACCAGATCGGGGGCGCACGCGGTGATCACCCGGGCGAGGGCGTCCGTGTCGTCGTACATCGACCGGATGTTGTAGCTCAGGACGCGGATCACGGCCGAACCGTCGGGCTCGGTCCGGGAGTCGGGCAGCAGCGGGGTCGTCGCCATGCGGCTCAAGATACGCCGGTCCGCACGGTCCGAAGGGCTGCCCGCCGTGCCGGGCCGCCCGGCACCCGGCTATCGTGACGGCCACGATCGCAGGTCAACTCCCGTGCGCGACAAGGGGAATCACGGTGGAGCAGCAGGACGCGGGCAGGGACACCCTCTCGAGGATCGACACCGGCAAGCCGCACCCCGCGCGGATGTACGACTGGTTCCTGGGCGGCAAGGACAACTACCCCGTCGACGAGGAGCTGGGCCGGCAGCTGGTGGGGTTCGCGCCGGTCATCCCGGTCATGGCGCGGATGAACCGGGCCTTCATGCACCGCGCCGTCCGCTGGACGGCCGGCCAGGGGGTGCGCCAGTTCCTCGACGTCGGGACCGGCATCCCGACGGAGCCGAACCTGCACCAGGTGGCCCAGGAGGTCTCTCCCGACGCGCGGGTCGTGTACTGCGACAACGACCCGATCGTGCTGGCCCACGCCGGGGCGCTGCTCCGGGGCACCCCCGAAGGGGTCGTCGACTACGTGCAGGCGGACGCCCACGACACCGCCGCCATCCTGGAACACGCCCGCGGGACCCTGGACTTCGACCGGCCCGTCGCGCTCTCCCTGATCGCGCTGCTGCACTTCATCGGCGACGAGGACGGCGCCTACGAGCTGGTGGAACGCCTCAAGGACGCCCTGGCGCCGGGCAGTTTCCTGATCATGTCCCACCTCACCCCCGACTTCCACCCGGAGGAGGCCTCGCGGAAGGTCAGCGACCTGTACAGGGCGGGCGGGCTCACCATGGACATGCGCAGCCGGGAGAGGTTCGTCCGCTTCTTCGAGGGGCTGGAGCCCGTGGAGCCGGGCGTCGTGGCGGCCGAGGACTGGCACCCGGAGCTGGGGGAGCCGGTCCCCGGCCAGGAGAACGTCCTCAGCGGGTCCTACGTGGCGGTGGCACGCAAGGGGTGATCCCGGGACGGGGCGGCGTCCGGTGCAAAGGGGTGCGGGCACCCGCGCACCGGGTTCGCCCTCCGGCGGACACGGCTGCGCCCGCCGGCCCCGGGAGGGGGTGGCGGGCGCAGCCGGGCCGGCGGGGGGATCTCACATGATCGGGTCGGGCTGGCGGGCCAGGTCCGCCGCGCCCACCAGGCCGGCCTTGTTGCCGAGCTCGGCGGCCCGCACGTCGGCGACCGGGCGCCAGTTGCCGCCCACCAGCCAGCGCTTGTACGACTTGCGGATCGGGTCGAGGAGCAGTTCCCCCTCGTCGGAGAGGCCTCCGCCGACGATGAAGGCGGAGGGGTCGAAGAGGGAGGCGAGGTCGGCCAGGCCGGCGCCGACCCAGCGGGCCAGCTCGCGGTAGGAGTCGACGGCCACCGGGTCGCCCTGCCGGGCGGCCACGGAGACGTGCTTGCCCTCGATGCCCTCGGGGGTGCCGTCGCCGAGGGCGAGCAGCGTCTGGGCGTTCTCCGGGGTCGCGTTGGCGCGCTGGGTGGCGTACCGGACCAGGGCGCGGCCGGAGGCGTACTGCTCCCAGCAGCCCTGCGAACCGCAGCCGCACAGCAGGCCGTCCGGGACCATCCGGATGTGCCCGAACTCGGCGGCCACGCCGAAGTGGCCGCGGCGCAGCTTGTTGCCGATGATGACGCCGCCGCCGAGGCCGGTGCCGAGCGTGATGCAGATGACGTTGCGGTGGCCCTTGCCGGCGCCGAACTTGTACTCGCCCCAGGCCGCCGCGTTCGCGTCGTTCTCCACGACGACCGGGAGGCCCACGCGGGCTTCGACCTTCTCCTTCAGCGGCTCCTGGCGCCAGTCGATGTTGGGGGCGAAGTACACCGTCGAACGCTGGCGGTTGACGTATCCGGCCGCACCGATTCCCACGCCGACGATCTCGTTCCCCGCGCGTGCGCCCTCCACCGCGGAGGCGATGGCGTCCACGATGCCCTCGGGCGTGCCCGGGGTCGGCACCTTGTGGACCGAGAGGATGTTGCCGTCCTCATCGACCACGCCGGCCGCGATCTTGGTGCCGCCGATGTCGACGCCGATGGTGAGTCCCATGAATCCCTCAGTTCCGGTCGAGCCCCGCTACCGCCCACGGTACCCGAGGCCCCGGGGTCGGCTGCCCGTTACGGGGCACCCGCGCGGGCCTCCGGGGCTCTTCCGGCGGTACGGGTCCCGGGCCCGCCGCGGCCCCTCAGTCCAGGTCGATGCGCTCCCCGCCGGGTCCGGGCTCGTCGCCCCGGTCACGGCGGTGGTCCCCGTCCGGGCCGCCGTCGCCGCCGCGCGCACCGCTCCCGTCCGCGGCGTCCGCGGCCTTCCCGGTGCCCCGGGCGTCCCCGGCGTCCCCGGCCTCGTCCGGGTCCCAGGGGCGGGGGCCGCGGGTGGTCCAGCGGCGCTCCTGGTCCTGGACCGCGGAGCGGTAGGCGGCGAGGAGTTCGTTACCGGCGGCGGCGAGGTGGCCGAAGACGTCCGGGTTGCGTTCGACGACCGGTTCCACGACCGCCCTGGCCTGCTGGACGGCCTGGCGCACCGCCTGCTGCGCCGCCGGTCCGGCGACCGCGCCGAACAGCGGCGACCCGAGCCCGGTGAGCCGGTCGAACTTCTCCGCGACCACGTCGGCGAGCTTGCGCAGCTCCTCGGCGGCCGACGCGGGGGGCGGTCCGTACCGGGCGCGGCGGCGGGCCTTCTCCGCCTCGAGGTCCTCGGCGCACGCCGTCGCCCAGGCGTCCGCGTCGGCGGTCCGTACGCCGGAGTCCCCGGGCCGCGCGCCGTCGGCGACGGGCCGCGCGCCGCCCGTGGCGGCCGTGCCCGCGTCGGACGCGGAACCGCCCACGGGCTCGTCCCCGGTGTCGCCGGGCGGGGGGAGCTGTTCGCTCATGACGGACTCCTGACTACGGTCGGCCCCTCCGACGGTACCCGAACGGGGGCACCGGCTTCACGGGGTGCGCGGCCACAGCCGCGGATCCGGCCGGAAGCGGATGCGCAGTTCGTCCTCCCGCAGGGCCGCGCCGTCGACGGTGCAGCGGCGCAGCGCGGAGGGCAGCGGGACCGTCCGGCGGAACGGCCCGGCGGTGACGGCGATCTGGTCGCCGTGCCGGACCAGGTCCAGTTCCTCGCGCCGGGCTCCGGGCAGCGGGATGTGCCAGACCAGGACGCCGTCGTCGGCGAGCCGGTCGGTGACGGGCCACCCGGCCGTCGCGGGCCCCGCCGCGCCGCCGGAGGCGGGGGGAGCCGCGGAAGCGGACCCGCCGGGTGCGACGGGCACGCCCGGGACGGCGAGCGCGGTCAGGTCGTCCGGGCCGCGCGGGTCGCGGCCGAGGTGGGCGACGGGGCGGACGTCGTACGTCTGGCGCCACTCGTCCAGCGTCTTGCGCTGCTGGGCGACCGGGCCGGCGAGCCAGCTGTCCTCGACGCCCTCGGGCAGGACCCGGCCGGCGACCAGCACGTCGGTGCGCAGTCCGCGCAGGGCGAGTCCGAGTCCCGCGGTGCGCACGGCGGCGGCTCCGGCGGGGCCGGGTTCGGCGACCAGCCGTACGGTGGTGCGCCGGTCGGCGAGGACGGCTTCGACAGCGCCCAGTGCGGTGTCCCACCGGGCGGCCGTCCCGTACAGCCACTCCGCGGGCATCGGGACCCCGGCGAGGCGGCCGAGCACGGGGCGCAGGGCACGGGCGGCCCGGCGTTCCGGCGGGAGCAGCCCGCGCAGGGCGCGGCGGAGGTCCTCGGGGAGGGCGAACAGGGCCAGGGCCCGCTCGGCGGGCGGCAGGTCGACGACGAGCAGGTCGTGCGCCGGGGACAGCGCCGCGTCCCGCAGGGCGCGCAGCACGGAGAGTTCCTCGGCGCCGGGCAGCGGGCCGAACGCCTCGGGGTCCAGCCGGGACGCGCCGAGCAGGTCGAGCGCCGAGGCCGCCCGGTCCTGCAGTGCGGCCAGGTCGGCGCGGAAGTCCTCGCCGGCGTCGACCCGGCGCGCGGTGAGCCCCGCGGCGACCTCGCCGGGCGCGGTGCCGACGGGCGTGCCCAGCACCGCTCCCAGCGTGTCCGTCCGGTCGGTGCCGAGCAGCAGGACGCGGGCGCCCGCACGGGCGGCGGCGAGCGCGGTGGCCGCCGCGACGGTGGTGCGTCCGCTGCCGCCAGGGCCCGTGATCAGGAGGGTGCGCATGGGGGTGAACGCTACCGGTGCGCGCTCCCGCCCCCGTCCGGCCGGAAGGGCGGCGGCGCGCTACGCGGCGCCCGGCTCCCCGCCGGATCCGGTGCCGGCGTCCGGCTCCTCGCCGGCCTCCACCCGCTTCTTCAGTCCCGCCAGGGCCCGGTCGATGATGACCTTCTCGGCCTTGCGCTTGATCATGCCGAGCATCGGGATCTTGACGTCGACGGTGAGGCGGTAGGTGACCTCGGTGGTGCCCGGGCCGGCCGGCCTCAGGAGGTAGGAGCCGTCCAGGGAGCGGAGCATCTGGGACTTCACCAGCGTCCAGGACACCTCGTGCTCACCGGTCCAGGTGTACGCGAGGGTCTGGTCGTCCTTGATCGCGCCGGCGTCCATGACGAGGCGCACCTGCTCCGCACGGCCCCGGGCGTCGGTCTCGAGGACCTCCGCCTCCTTCACCTCGCCGGTCCAGTCCGGGTAGCGGGCGAAGTCGGCGATCACCCCCATGACCTCGGCCGGTGCCGCCTCGATCGTGATGCTCGAGCTGGTGTGTTCCGCCATCGCCGTGGCTCCTCCAGATGCGGGCCGTAGTCGGATCGCCGTGCGCGGCCCACGCGCACGCCCGTGCAGCGGAAGGCTATCGCGCGGCCCGCCGGGACAGGTCACCCGACCTGGGACATCCTCACCACTCGAGGACCCAGGGCCGGCCGCGGCTCGCGAAGTGCCCCACGTTCACGCACTCGGTGGCCCCGATCCGCATGCGCCGGACCAGCGGCTGGTGCACGTGCCCGAACAGCGCGTACCGGGGCCGGGTGCGGCGGATGGCCTCCAGCAGGGCGCGGCTGCCGCGCTCGAAACGGCGGGCGACGGTGTCGTACACCAGCTCCGGGACCTCCGGCGGGATGTGCGTGCACAGCACGTCGACCTCGCCGACGGCCTCGATCTTCGCCGCGTACTCCTCGTCGTCGATCTCGTACGGCGTGCGCATGGGCGTGCGCAGTCCGCCGCCGACGAAGCCGAAGACCCGGCCGCCGATCTCCACCCGCTCGCCGTCGAGGACGGTGGTGCCGGGACCGGCGTACTCCGGCCACAGGGCCGGTATGTCGACGTTGCCGTAGGTGGCGTACGTGGGGTCGGGGAAGGCCGCGAACAGCTCGGCGTACTGCCTGCGCACCGCCCGGCGGATCGCCGAGGCGCGGTCCGTGCCGATGCCCGCCCACAGGCGGGCCTGGAACGCGCGGGCCTCCTCGAAGCGGCGGGCGGTGCGCAGTTCCACGATGCGGTCGGCGTTCTCCGTGCCGAACAGGTCGGGGAAGATGCCGCGCGAGTGGTCGGCGTAGTCGAGGAAGAGCACCAGGTCGCCCAGGCAGATCAGGGCGTCGGCGCCGTCGCCCGCCGTGGCCAGGTCTCGGGCGTTGCCGTGGACGTCGCTGACCACGTGGACGCGGGTACGGCGGTTTCCGGCCGGTGTGGATGCCATGGCGATCAAGCGTAACCAGAGTGCGCTCCCCGTGAACAGTGGCGGCCGGACCTGCGGTTACTGGCTCCCCCTCAAGGGGGTGCACTACTGTGCGCGATGGAAATCGACCCGTTCACCAACGTGTGTGACACAGCGAACATCTCGCGGGACCCCCCTGTCGTTCCGGCCATACCGGCGGGTAACGTCCGGGCAGTCCACTTTTGCTCAGGATTTCAACAGGTGAATCCCCGAGCAGCCGCCCGAGCCTTGGACCGCGCTGTCGTCGCATCCCACACCGTCGTGGCGCCGGCGCCCTAAGAGGAGCAGCAGTCTTGCGCGAGTTCAGCCTTCCGGCTTTGTACGAGGTCCCTGCGGACGGCAATCTGGCCGGCATAGTCCGCAGAAACGCCGCGCAGCACCCCGAGGTCGCCGTCATGGCCCGCAAGGTCGACGGCGTGTGGCAGGACGTGACGGCCACCGTCTTCCTCGCCGAGGTGCGGGAGGCCGCCAAGGGGCTCATCGCCTCCGGCGTCCGGCCCGGCGACCGGGTCGCCCTGATGTCGCGCACCCGCTACGAGTGGACGCTGCTCGACTTCGCGATCTGGAGCGCCGGCGCGGTCACGGTGCCGGTGTACGAGACGAGTTCGGCGGAGCAGGTCGCCTGGATCCTCGGCGACTCCGGGGCCACCGTCTGCGTGGTGGAGTCGGACGGGCACTTCGCCACCGTCGAGTCGGTGCGCGACCGGCTGCCCGGGCTGGAGCACGTGTGGCAGATCGACCGCGGCGCGGCGGGGAGCGGCGCGATCGAGGAACTGGGCCGCCTGGGCCGGGACGTGGCCGACGAGACGGTCGAGGAACGCAGCTCCGTCGCCGGCGCCGACGACCCGGCGACCATCATCTACACCTCCGGGACCACCGGCCGCCCCAAGGGCTGCGTGCTCACCCACCGCAGCTTCTTCGCCGAGTGCGGCAACACGGTGGAACGACTGCGTCCGCTGTTCCGCACCGGCGAGTGCTCGGTCCTGCTCTTCCTGCCGCTCGCGCACGTCTTCGGCCGGCTGGTGCAGATCGCGCCGATGATCGCGCCGATCAAGCTGGGCTGCGTCCCCGACATCAAGCAGCTCACCGACGAACTGGCCTCGTTCCGGCCGACGCTGATCCTGGGCGTGCCGCGGGTCTTCGAGAAGGTCTACAACTCGGCGCGCGCCAAGGCCCAGGCCGACGGCAAGGGCCGGATCTTCGACAAGGCCGCGGACACCGCGATCGCCTACAGCAAGGCGCTGGACACGCCGTCGGGGCCCTCCCTCGGCCTGCGGATCAGGCACAAGGTCTTCGACAAGCTCGTGTACGGCAAGCTGCGCGCGGTGCTCGGGGGGCGCGGCGAGGCCGCCATCTCCGGCGGCGCCCCGCTGGGCGAGCGCCTCGGCCACTTCTTCCGCGGCATCGGTTTCACGGTGCTGGAGGGCTACGGGCTCACCGAGTCGTGCGCGGCCACCACGTTCAACCCCTGGGACCGGCAGAAGATCGGCACGGTCGGCCAGCCGCTGCCCGGCTCGGTGGTCCGCATCGCCGACGACGGCGAGGTGCTGCTGCACGGCGAGCACCTGTTCAAGGAGTACTGGAACAACCCGGCCGCGACCGCGGAGGCGCTCGCCGACGGCTGGTTCCACACGGGTGACATCGGCACCCTCGACGAGGACGGGTACCTGCGGATCACCGGCCGCAAGAAGGAGATCCTCGTCACGGCGGGCGGCAAGAACGTCGCCCCGGCGGTGATCGAGGACCGGATCCGCGCGCACGCGCTGGTCGCGGAGTGCATGGTCGTCGGCGACGGGCGGCCGTTCGTAGGCGCGCTGATCACCCTCGACGAGGAGTTCCTGGGCCGCTGGGTGGCGGAGCGGGGCAAGCCCGAGGGCTCGACGGCGACGTCGCTGAGCGAGGACCCCGAGCTGCTCGCCGCGATCCAGGCGGCCGTCGACGACGGGAACGCGGCGGTCTCCAAGGCGGAGTCGGTGCGCAAGTTCCGGGTGCTGCCCTCGCAGTTCACGGAGGAGTCGGGGCACCTGACGCCGTCGCTGAAGCTGAAGCGGAACGTGGTGGCGAAGGACTTCGCCCACGAGATCGAGGCGATCTACTCGAAGTAGGGGCCGGCCGGCGGCCGATGACCGGCGGCCGGCGGCAGGCCGGGGCGCGGGCTCCCGTGGTTGCGGGGGCCCGCGTCGTGCCGTGCGGCCCGCGGGCGGAGCCTCCCGTCGCCCCCGGGCCCCCGCGGCCCCCTGGGGGACCGGGGTCAGGAGGGGCGGGTCTCCCCGGGGCCGGTCACAGCAGGGTCTTCAGGGTCTCCGCCAGGAGGTCCCAGCGCCATTTCTCCTCGACCCAGGCCCGGCCCCGTTCGCCCATGCGGCGGCGGAGCCCCGGATCGGCCAGGAGGGTGATGATGCGGTCGGCGGACTCGGCGGGGGTGTCGCCGCGGACGACCCAGCCGGTCTCGCCGTCGAGGACCGCGTCGGGGGCGCCGCCGGAGTCGCCGGCGACGACGGGCAGGCCGGTCGCGGAGGCCTCCAGGTAGACGATCCCGAGCCCCTCGACGTCCAGTCCCCCGCGCCGGGTCCTGCAGGGCATCGCGAAGACGTCGCCGGCGCCGTAGTGGGCGGGCAGCTCCGACCAGGGCACGGACCCGGTGAACCGGACGGAGTCCGCCACCCCGGTGTCGTGCGCGAGGCGGCGCAGGTCCTGCTCGTGGGGCCCGCCGCCGACGATCAGCAGGACGGCGTCCGGCTCGGCGGCCAGGATCGCGGGCATCGCGCGGATCAGCGTGTCCTGTCCCTTGCGCGGCACCAGCCGGGAGACGCAGACCACCACCGGGCGGTCCGTCAGGCCGAGCCGGGCCCGGACCTCGTGGCCGCCGGAGCCGGGGTGGAACGTCTTCTCGTCGACCCCGGGCGGCAGCTGCACCATCCGCGAGGCCGCCGCGGGGGTGAGCGCGCCGGCGATCCGTGAGCGCGTGTACTCGCCGAGGTAGGTGATCGTGTCCGTGGACTCCCCGATCCGGCGCAGCAGTTGCCGGGCCGCGGGCAGCTGGGCCCAGCCGGCCTCGTGGCCGTGGGTGGTGGCCACGATCCGCTCGGCGCCCGCCCGGCGCAGCGCCGGTGCCATCAGTCCGAGCGGCGCCGCCGCCCCGAACCAGACCGAGGTGCACCCGTGTTCGCGCAGCAGCCCGACGGCCTGCCGGGTCGCCCCCGGGGTCGGCAGCAGCATCGGCGTGCGGGCGCGCACGACGGTGAAGGGCTGCTCGGCGTCGAAGGCGGCGGTGGCCCGGACGCCCTCCCGGGAGCGCTTCCAGGTCGAGGCGTACACGACGAGCCGCTCGGGATCGAGGCGCAGCGCCATGTTGTGCAGGAACGCCTGGATACCGCCCGGCCGGGGCGGAAAGTCGTTGGTCACGATCAAGGTCTTGTGCATCGTGGCAGACCCTACCGAACCGGTGTGTCCGGGCCGTGGGCGCGGCGGGCCGCTGTGGCACCCTCTCAGGGGCGCGGGGCATCACGGCTCCCCGGTGGCCGCGCACGGACGCGCACGGACACGCACGGACGCACACGGACGGGCAGGGATCACGTGGACACGACGGGCTCGCACGGGCACCCGGCCCGGCCACCGGCGCACCGGCGGGCGGTGGTGCGGCCCCTGCTGGTGTGGGGGCTGACGAGGACGCTGCTGCTGCTGTTCGTCCTGAAGGCGGTCGTCTTCCCCGGCCCGGACGTCACCAGCGACGTGTCCGTGATCTACCGGGGCTGGTACGACGTCCTGCGTGCCGGAACGTTCCCGCTGGACGACGTCACCTGGCAGTACCCGCCCGCGGCGGCGCTCGCGGTCCTCTCCCCCGGCCTGCTGCCGTTCCTGGAGTACGCGACGGCGTTCTTCGTCCTGGTGTGCCTCGCCGACCTGGCCACCCTGGTCCTGCTGCTGCACGCGGGCGGGCGGCCGGGCCGGACCCGGCTCGGGGCCTGGGTGTGGGTGGCGGGCGTGCCGCTCCTCGGACCGACGGTGTACGCCCGCTACGACGTGATGGTGACCGCGGTGGCGGTGGCCGCGCTGCTGGCCGGGTCCCGGCGTCCCCGGCTGCTGGGGGCGCTGGCGGCGTTCGGCGCGCTGCTGAAGGTGTGGCCGGCGCTGCTGCTGCTCGGTGTCCGCCGGCGTTCCGCGTGGGTGTCGGCCGTGGTGACCGGGGCGGGGGTGGCGGCCCTGTCCGCGGCGCTGATGCCGGGGGCGTTCGCGTTCCTGGGCGCCCAGCGCGACCGGGGCACGGAGGTGGAGTCGCTGGGCGCCCTGGTCTTCCACGTCGCCCGGCACCACGGCTGGGAGGGCGAGGTGCGGCTGAACTACGGCTCGGTGGAGTTCCTCGGCCCCCACGTGGACCTGGTCAGCGCGGGCGCGATGTTCCTGAGCGGGGCGGCGCTGGCCTGGCTGCTGCTGTGGCGGCTGACGGCCCGCCGCTTCGCACCGCACACCTTCGCCGACGCCGCGTTCGTGGCGGTGCTGATGTTCACCGTCACCAGCCGGGTGATCAGCCCGCAGTACGTGGTGTGGCTGGTCGGGCTCGGCGCGGTCTGCCTGTGCCACCGGGCGAGCCGGATGCGGGTGCCGGTGGCCCTGGTGCTGGTCGCGGCGTTCGTGACGGTGCTGGAGTTCCCGCTGTGGTTCGCGCACGTCGTGGCGAGCGACGCGCTCGGGGTCACCCTGCTGTTCGTGCGCAACGGCCTGCTGGTGGCGGCCGCGTTCCTCGCCGCCCGCACGCTGTGGCGCTCGACGGTCACGCAGGGGCTCCCGGACGTCCCCGCCTCCGCTCCGGCGGCTCCCGCCGAGCAGGCACCGGTCTCCTCCCCCTGAGAGTCCCGCCGGTGCCCTCCCCGGCCGGCCCGCCGCTCCGGCGGCCGGCTGCGCGTCGGTTCCCGTGCCGGGGCCCCTGCCTCCGTGCCCCTCCCCCGTCCCGGTGCCGTGCGCGGTCGAGGTCCGGGTCCGGCCCGGGACCTCAGCCGAGCTGCTCGCGCAGGTAGCCCTGCCACCGGACGGTGAACTCCTCCGGTGTGGTGCCGAGGACCCGCTTCATCGCGTCCTCCACCGCGCCGTCCCGCTGCCCGTGCGCGCCCACGGCCCGGTAGAAGGCGCCGAGCCGTTCCTCGCCCCAGTGCTCGGCGACGAGGCGGCAGGCCATCCAGCCGCTCTCGTAGGCGCGGGCGAGGCCGTCGGCGTCGGCGGTGAAGCCGAAGTCGCCGTCGGCCGGCAGCCCGGAGGGCACCTCCCCGTGGCGCACCGTGCGGGCGAGTTCCGGGGCCGCCTCGGCCGGGGCGTGGCCGCCGCCCCGGTAGCCGACCCAGTCGGCGAAGCCCTCCGACAGCCACAGCGGGGTCGCGGCGGTGGTGTGGGCGCGGGTGGCGACGTGGGTGGCCTCGTGGGTGACGACGACCTGCCGGCCCGGGCCGCCGAGCAGGGCGAAGGCGTCCGGGTTGACGACGACCCGGTCCGCGGGCGCCCGCGGACCGGCTCCGGTCTCGCCGGTGGTGACGGCCGCGATGCCCCGGTAGGAGGAGGCGGGCGAGCCCAGCAGCCCCGCCATGCCCTCCAGGGACCCCGGCACCAGGACGACGATCCGCCGCGCCCAGCCCGGCCCCCACGCGTCCGACACGGCGGGCACCGCCCGGTCGGCCAGCGCCGCGTAATCGCGCAGCTTCCCCTCGCCCTGCCCGACGCCGAGCACCAGGCTCCGCTCTCCGTGCACGGCGCGCACCGCGCCCTGGTCCCACAGCTGGCGGCCGGACTTCCCGGCCGGGCGGTCGGAGACGACGGCCCACCGGCCGTCCTCGTCCCGGCTCAGGCGCAGGGTGCGGGCGGTGGTGACGGGTGCCCGGTCGTAGCCCTCGACGCGGTAGCCGAGGTCGGCGTCGACGGTGGCGGTGTCGCCGGTACGGCGCACGGCGTTGACCCGGTAGCTCCAGTCGGCCAGCGGCACCTCGCGCAGGCTGTCGTACCCGGCCCGGGTGCCGGTGCGGGCGTAGGCGACGGCGTCCTCGCCGAGGACGGCGTCGGCCCGGCGGTCGAGCAGGGCCTGCACCTCGGCACGGGCCCCGTCGACGGCCGGCCCTCCGCCGCACGCGACCAGGGCCACGAGCAGCGAGACGAGCGGCAGGCACCGCATCGCCGCCGCCGACCGCCCGGGCACCCGCCTTCGTCCAGCCACCCTTGTGAGGGTACGGGCGCCGGGCCGTTCGGGTCAGACCGCCCGGGCCGACGGCCCGGCGGTTCCCGTGACCGGCCGTCACGGCCGCCCGTCCCGGTCAGATCCTGGTGACCGACGAGACGGGCATCATCCCGACCGGGTCGTAGCGGACGGGAGCGCCGGGGTAGGGCGCGTGGATCACCTGGCCGTTGCCCGCGTACATGCCGACGTGGCTGGCGTCGGCCCGGTAGACGACCAGGTCGCCGGGCCGGGCCCGGGAGAGCGGGACCCGGGTGCCGGCGTGCCGCTGGGCCTGCGAGGTCCGCGGGAGGGCGACCCCGGCCTGGGCGTACGACCACTGCGTCAGACCGGAGCAGTCGAACCCCGAGGGCCCGTTGGCGCCCCAGACGTAGGGCCTGCCGAGGGCGGAGCGGGCGGCGGCGACGGCGGCCGCCGCGCGGCCGGGAACGGCGGCCGCGCCGTCCGGACCCGGCAGGTCCGCGCCGCGGCCGGAGCGGGCGGCCCGCTCGCGGGCGGCCCGCTCCTCCTCGGGGAGGGCGTCGAACAGCTGCCGGGCCCGGGCGAGCTTGCGCTCGACGGTCCTCTTGTGGGCGGCGGCGGCCCTGCGGCTGCGGTCCAGCTCGCCCAGCGCGCGGGAGGTCTCCGCCCGGTCCTGGTCCAGGGTGCGCACGGCCTCCCCGAGCCGCCTCAGTTCACCGGCCCGGCGGTCGGCGAGCCGGTCGAGCACC
>NZ_LIRG01000274.1 GCF_001419695.1 Streptomyces prasinopilosus | reverse complement strand
CGGACGCCGGAGTGCCCTACCAGCTGCGGGGCGCCGAGCGCTTCTTCGACCGTCCCGAGGTGCGCAAGGCGGGCAGCGCCCTGCGCGCGGCGGCCCGCTTCGGCGGCAACGACAGCCTCCTCGACGACGTGGTGGACCTGCCCTCCCAGGTGCGTGCCGTGCTGTCGGGCGAAGGCTGGACGGCGCAGCCGCCGGCGGGCTCGGGGGCGGTGCGGGAGCGCTGGGAGTCCCTGGCCGCACTGGTGAACCTCGCCCAGGACTTCGCCGCCGCGCATCCGGACGCCACCCTCGCCGGTCTCGTCGCCGAACTCGACGAGCGGGCGGGCGCCCAGCACGCCCCGACCGTGCAGGGCGTCACGCTCGCGTCACTGCACTCGGCCAAGGGCCTGGAGTGGGACGTGGTCTTCCTGGTCGGTGTCGCCGAGGGCATGATGCCGATCACCTACGCGAAGACCGACGAACAGGTCGAGGAGGAGCGCCGTCTCCTCTACGTGGGTGTCACCCGGGCGCGGGAGCGGCTCCACGTCTCCTGGTCGCTCGCCCGCTCGCCCGGCGGGCGGGCCAACCGCCGGCCCAGCCGTTTCCTCGACGGGCTGCGTTCCGGCTCGCAGGCCGGCCGTGCCGCCCCGGCCGGCGGCGGGGCCGCGGGAGGCATCGAGCGCGGCGTGTCCGGGAGGGCGACCGCCGTCCTTGCGACCCCGCAGCCGAGACGCCGGCAGCGGGGTCCCGCCCGCTGCCGGGTCTGCGGCCGCACGCTGACGGACGCGGGCGAGATGAAGCTGATGCGCTGCGAGGACTGCCCCTCCGACATGGACGAGGGCGTCTACGAGCGGCTGCACGACTGGCGGAGCGAGCAGGCCCGGCGCAGTGGGCAGCCCGCCTTCTGCGTCTTCACCGACAAGACGCTGATGGCCATCGCGGAGGCCGTCCCCGACGACCCGTCGGGACTCGCCCGCATCCCCGGCGTGGGCAAGCGCAAGCTGGACCGCTACGGGGCCGCTGTGCTGGCGATCTGCGCGGGCGGGGACGGAGCTCAGGACAAAGATCAGGACTGATTCCAACTCGTCGGGAAAATAGTTTGCGCATGCCCCGGGAATCCCCATAGGTTCTTAGACACGAGAGCAGCGGCCTTCTCGGAGGCCCTGATCCCGTGCTGTACTTGCATATCCGTCGGACCGGCTGACCCCGGTCCCCCGATGCGCCGAGAGGAGGCGAGTCCTGTGATCAACATCAACACCAGCTCCGTCGTGAAAATGACCGATCGTCCGGCCGTCTCCCTGTCCATGCTCGGCGCCTCGAACCAGGGCACCGGTCTGTCCGGCATTCACGCCGCACGTCCGGCGTCCTCCGTCGTCCCCGCGGGCCTTGTCGTCCGTGAGCACGACGAGCGACCGATCAAGGCACTGGAAGCGGTAGAGGCACAGGCGAAGGCCTATGCCTTTACGGCGGCCGGTGCCGGATTCCGGAAGCAGACGACGCAGCACCACCTGATGTGGGCCTTCCGTGGGCCAGAACCCTGGAGCGATCCAGCCTGATTCGATCAGGCCGGCGCCTTCAGGGCCGCGGAACCCCATCCGGGATCCGCGGCCCTTCTGTTTGTCCCCGAACGGGGACGGTGGACCGAAGCGCCTCGGGGCAGGACAAGAACCCGGTACCAGCCGCCACCCGGCCCACCGGCCGGAAACGACCAGACGAGGAAGACGAACCGTGCAACTCGAAGCGCACGCCCCGTCCGTACCGCCTTCCGACACGATCCCCAAGCCTGGCTCCACGGAGGACCCGACCTTGACTCCGCTCACCGCGCTCACCGCGCTCGACGACGCCATCGAGAACCTCGGCGTACCCGTCCCCTGCCGTTCCTACGACCCGGAGGTCTTCTTCGCCGAGTCGCCGGCGGACGTCGAGTACGCCAAGTCGCTCTGCCGCACCTGCCCGCTGATGGAGGCCTGCCTCGCCGGCGCCAAGGAGCGGCGCGAGCCGTGGGGTGTCTGGGGCGGCGAGCTGTTCGTCCAGGGCGTCGTCGTCGCCCGGAAGCGGCCGCGTGGCCGTCCGCGGAAGAACCCGGTCACGGCATGAACACCCTAGGAACGATCGACCGTCCCCTCACGCACGACCCCCAGAAGCAGGCCCCGATGATGCCCACCGCCGACGAGCCCGCAGGCTCCGCGACCGAAGACTTCACCACTCGTGGTGCGAACGACTCGCGCCAGAACAGGACCCGTGAGATGCAACTCATCCCAGAAGCCCTGGCCCGCGCGCATATGCACGAGCGCCTGCACGAGGCCGAGCAGGGCCGCCAGGCGGTACGCCTGGTGGCCGCTCGCCGGATGCAGCGCCGCGCCGAGCGCGCCTCCCAGCGTGCCCGCCGCGCACTCGCCATGGCCGTCATGCAGTAAACGATCCGACCGATCGGAGCCGATGCGGCCTTCGGGCCGACCCGGCCCGTCGTGGTTCTCCCCGCGGGGGCCGGTCCGTGCCGTACGGGCCGGCCCCCGCGGTGCGTCGTACCGGACGGGCCGTCCGGTACGACGTCGTCGCCACCGGGTGACGAGCCGTTCCGGAGAAGACGGAGACGAACACGAAGACGGCCCCGGCGCCCGGCCGCGGGAGCGGGCGCCCGGGTGCGCTCGCCGCGGTGCGCCGGCCGAGGCCCGCTGCCGGCTCGGCCCCCTTTCAGGGGAGAACGGCACCCGCCGGCACCACCGCCAGGCCTGTTCCCGGGGGACACCCGCGGGCGATCGAGGACCGCCCCGGCCCGCGG
>NZ_LIRG01000273.1 GCF_001419695.1 Streptomyces prasinopilosus | reverse complement strand
GCAGGTTGTCGCGCAGGGAACCCACGAAGACGTGGTGCTCCTGGTTGACCAGCGCCACCTGGGTGCGGACGCGTTCCGCGGTCATCCGGGACAGTTCGGCGCCGCCCAGGGTCACCGTGCCGTTCCCGGGCGCGTAGATCCCGGCGAGCAGCCGCCCCAGGGTGGACTTGCCCGCGCCGGAGGGGCCGACCAGCGCCAGCCTGGTGCCGGGGGCGACCTCCAACGACACCTCGCGCAGCACGTCGACGCCCTCGTGGTAGCCGAAGTGCACCCGCTCGGCGCGCACATGACGCCCGTCAGGGGTCAGCGCGGCGTCCCCGGTGCCGGGCTCGATGTCCCGGACCCCGACCAGCCGGGCCAGCGACACCTGGGCCACCTGCAGTTCGTCGTACCAGCGGAGGATCAGCCCCACCGGGTCGACGAGCATCTGGGCCAGCAGCGCACCGGTCGTCAGCTGGCCGACCCCGATCCAGCCCTGCAGGACGAAGACGCCGCCGATCACCAGCACCGAGCCCATCACGGTCACATGGGTGATGTTGACGACGGGGAAGAGCACCGACCGCAGCCACAGCGTGTAACGCTCCCAGGCCGTCCACTCCTTGATCCGCCGGTCCGACAACGCCACCCGGCGCTCGCTGAGGCGGTGCGCCTCGATGGTCCGTCCCGCGTCCACGGTCTCGGCGAGCACCGCGGCCACGGCGGCGTACCCGGCGGCCTCGGAACGGTACGCGGCCGGCGCCCGCCGGAAGTACCAGCGGCAGCCGGCCACGAGCAGGGGGACGGCGACCAGGACGGCCGGCGCCAGTTCGGGTGCCGTGACGACCAGGCCGCCCAGCAGCAGCGCCGCCCACACCACGCCGATGACGAGCTGGGGCACCGCCTCGCGCATCGCGTTGCCGAGCCGGTCGATGTCGGTCGTGATCCGGGACAGCAGGTCGCCCGTCCCGGCCCGCTCCAGCACGCCGGGCGGCAGCCCGACCGACCGCACCAGGAAGTCCTCGCGCAGATCGGCCAGCATCCGTTCGCCGAGCATCGCCCCGCGCAGCCGCACCTGCCGCACGAACACGGCCTGGACGGCCAGCGCCCCCACGAACAGGGCGGCGGTGAGCCCCAGATGGAGTTCCCGGGTGCGGTCCGGCACCCGTTCCACCAGGCCGCCCAGCAGATACGGGCCGACCATGGAGGAGAGCACCGCGACGGTGTTCACCGTGACCAGGACGACGAAGGCCCTGCGGTGCCTGCGGAGCAGCTCGCCCACATAGGCGCGGACGGTGGCGGGCGCGCCCACGGGCAGGGTGCCGGCCGTGGTGGGGGCCGCCGGGTCGTAGGCCGGTGGTGCCACGCCGATCATGCCGTCTCCTCGATCTCCACGAGCCCGCCCAGGCCGGACAGGTCGTCCGCCCCGGTTTCCGCCCCGGTCCTGTCCCCGGTCCCGAGCCCGGTCGCGTCCCCGGCCGTGCCGCCGGTCTCCGTCTCGCGGGTCACCACGGCCCGGTACCGGGGCTCGGTCCGCACCAGTTCGCGGTGGCCGCCGACCGCCACGACCGTCCCGCCGTGCAGGAAGGCCACCTGGTCCGCCCGGTCCAGCAGCAGGGGTGAGGAGGTGAACACGACGGTCGTCCGTCCCGTCCGCAGGTCCCGCACGCCGTCGGCGATGCGGGCCTCGGTGTGCGAGTCGACGGCGGAGGTCGGCTCGTCCAGGACGAGGACCTCCGGGTCGGTGACCAGGGACCGGGCCAGCGAGAGCCGCTGCCGCTGGCCGCCGGAGAGGGACCGCCCGCGTTCGGTGAGCTGGGCGTCCATCGGGTCCGCGGCCCCCAGCGAACCCTGGACCAGCGCCGCCAGCACGTCCCCGCACTGCGCGGCGTCCAGTGCCTCGCGTGCTCCGACGGCTCCGGACGCGGGGACGTCGAGCAGTTCGCGCAGCGTGCCCGACAGCAGCACCGGGTCCTTGTCCTGGACGAGGACGCAGGCGCGGGCGGAGTCCAGCGGCAGTTCGTCGAGCGGCACGCCGCCGAGCAGCACCGAGCCGTTCCGCGCGGTGTCCGGGGCGTGCACCGCGTGCCCGCCGAGCCGTTCGGCCAGGCGTCCCGCGGCGTCCGGGTCCCCGCACACCACGGCGGTGAGCCGGCCCGCCGGGGCGAGCAGGCCGGTCGCCGGGTCGTACAGGTCTCCGGAGGGCCTCCCGGGGCTCGCGGCCGTCTCGGGACCGGGTGTCCCGGCGGCGTCCGCGGCCCGCTCCAGCGACAGCACACGCGCCGCGCGCTCGGCCGACGGCCGGGAGAAGGAGTAGGCCATCGCGATCTCCTCGAAGTGGCGCAGAGGATAGGCGAGCAGCATCACCGAGCTGTAGACGGTGACCAGTTCCCCCACGGCGATCCGCCCCTGGCGGGCCAGGTGGGCGCCGTAGCAGACCACCGTGATCAGCATGATCCCCGGCAGCAGTACCTGGATCGCGGCGATCAGGGACCACATCCGGGCGCTGCGCACGGCAGCGTGGCGCACCTCCTGGGAGGCGCGGCGGTAACGGTCGAGGAACAGCTCCTCGCCGCCGATGCCGCGCAGTACGCGCAGTCCGGCGACGGTGTCCGAGGCGAGTTCCGTGGCCCGTCCGGCCTTCTCCCGCTGGACGTCGGCCCGCCGGGTGGCGTGGGGGAGCAGCGGCAGGACCGCGAGCGCCAGCAGGGGCAGGCCCACGACGACGACCACACCGAGCGCGGGCTGGTAGACGAGCAGGCCGGCGCAGACCAGCACGATGGTGACCACGGCCGCGATGAACCGGGACAGCGCCTCGACGAACCAGCCGATCTTCTCGACGTCCCCGGTGGAGACGGCCACGACCTCACCGGCCGCGACGCGCCGGGTCAGCGCGGCACCCAGCGTCGCGGTCCTGCGGGCCAGCAGCTGCTGGACACGGGCGGCCGCGGTGATCCAGTTGGTGACGGCGGCCCGGTGCAGGAAGGTGTCACCGACCGCGTTGCCCGCGCAGGCCAGTGCCAGGAGCCCGCCGGCCAGGGCGAGCCGGCTGCCGGAACGGTCGACGGCGGCCTGGACGCCGATGCCCACGCAGAACGGCAGCGAGGCGACGGAGGCGAAGTGCAGCAGCCCCCAGGCGAGGGACTTGAGCTGGCCCGGGAGCTGATTCCGGAAGAGCCACCGCAGGAATCGGGGGCCCGAGCGGACGTCGGGCACGCCCGGGTCGGGATACGGAAGGTCTTGGATCTGCATGACGTCCCAGGGGCTCGCAAGGGCGGGGCCGCGTGGCGTCCTCGGACGGCGCGCGACAGCAAACCGTGACAGATTGACGCCGTCGCGTGCCCCGGGGCAAACGATTTTCCGCGGCAGCGGGCAGAACCGGCCCGGTCCCCGGGGCGGGCCCGGGGGCGCGCCGCACGCCCCCGGCGGGTCCGCCGGACGGCGGCGGTACGAGGATCCGGCGGCGTCTGCGGTGCGGTGTCTCAGCAGGAGGCGTCGCGGTGCCGCGGGTCGGCGGCCGTTCCGTCGACCAGGGCGCTCAGCAGGTCGCCGAGGGCCTCGCGCTGCTCGTCCGCCAGCGGAGCCAGGATCTCCTCCGCGGCGGCCCTGCGCGCGGCGTGCAGCTCCCGCAGGGCCGCGTGCCCGTCGTCGGTGAGTTCGATCCGGATCACCCGCCGGTTGGCCGGATCGGGCACCCGCCGCACTTTGCCGCTCGCCTCCAGCCCGTCGACCAGCGTCGTCACGGCTCGCGGCACCACCTCCAGCCGTTCCGCCAGATCGGCCATGCGGGGAGGGGAGGCGTAGTGGGCGAGAGTGCGCAGCAGCCGGGACTGGGCGGGGGTCACGCCCAGT
>NZ_LIRG01000272.1 GCF_001419695.1 Streptomyces prasinopilosus | reverse complement strand
CCGGGGCAGCGCCACCGCGGTGTCCCTGCCCCGGGACCTGATGGTGCACGTGCCGGACTGCCCGGGCCGGGACGACACCCGCGCCGGGCCCGTTTTCACGATGTTCAACCGGGCGTTCCAGGAAGGCGGTTCCGCCTGCGCCGTCCGCACCGTGGAGAAACTCACCGGCATTCGCGTGGACCATCACGTCGTCGTGGACTTCCACGGCTTCAAGGAGATGGTCGAGGCGGTCGACGGCGTCGAGGTGTGCCTGCGCGAACCCGTCGACGACGAGGCGGCCGAACTGAAGCTCCCCGCGGGCCGGGTGACGCTGAACGGGGAACAGGCCCTCGGCTATGTCCGCGCCCGCAAATCCCTCGGTGACGGCAGCGACACACACCGTATGGAACGCCAGCAGCGGTTCCTCGGGGCGCTCGTCAACAAGGTGAGCGGCAATGACGTCCTGCTGAACCCGGCCAAACTGTATCCCGTTCTGAACGCGGCCACTTCGGCATTGACGACCGATCCGGAACTGGCGAACCTGCGGGGTTTGTACGAACTCGTCCGCGGGCTCCGCGACATCCCCGCGGAACATGTGCAATTCCTCACCGTCCCCCGGGAGCCGTACCCGGACGACGCCGACCGGGACCGGCTTTCACAACCCGCGGCGCACGAGCTGTTCGAGCGGTTGCGCAGGGACGCACCGGTCACGGTCGCACGGGACGCACCGCGGAGTTCCGGCACGGAATCCGGAACCGCCGCCCCGGCCGGGAATTCGGACGGCGCGAACACCGTAAGTGACGGTGGAGTCACTCCGGATGAATCCGGGGGACGGCCGGGGGGAGCACCCGAAGAGGCTTCTCCCGCACCGACGTTCTCCGGGAGCACGGCCGCCGAGGACGCCTGCGCGTAAAGCGGTTGCACAGGTGGCCCCCGGGCCGGGAACTCATGTCAATAGATATGAGCGAATTGCCCAGTTGTATGGATGTGGAATGTGCCACGGGCGTCGCCGGAGGCCGTTCCGTGCCGTTAGTGTGAGCGCTCCCGGTGCGCGCGTTCCTGAGATTCACCCTGTCGTCGCGCACTGTGTGACCGACCGAGCGCCTGGGAGGGGAAAGGCGCCGCGTGGCACCGACGGAGGACGCAAACGACCGTGGACGCGCAAAGCCGTGGACGGGGTGGCGACATCGACCCCGCAGACCAGTGGGTACTCAACCCGGACACCGGCGATTACGAACTGCGACTGAATCATTCCGCACCGCAGCGGCCGGTTCCCTCTCCCCGCAGGCCGCGTTCCTCCGGTGGGGGCCCGGACGGCGGCGCGGGCGCGAAGAAGGGCTCCGGCTCCGCCGGTGACCCCGACGCCCCGCGCGGCCGTACCGGCGCTCCCGGGCGCACGGCGGAGCGGCCCGCCGGCCGCAGGGCGGCCGAGCGCAGGACGCCCGAGCGCGGGACCCCCGAACGCGAGGGGACGTCACGCAGGCGCCGGGACGTTCCCGAGGAGCCGGCGGCCGGCCGGCGCGGACGCCGGCCGGCGAAGAAGAAGTCGAAGGCGAAGAAGGCCCTGCTGTGGACCGGCGGGACGATGGCCTTCGTGGTGCTCGCCACCGCCGTGGGCGGCTACCTGTACCTGGAGCACCTCAACGGCAACATCAACTCGGTCTCCGACGACGGCGCGAGCACCGGTGGCTTCCAGAAGGACAAGGCCATCAACATCCTGCTGATCGGCACCGACAAGCGCACCGGCTCGGGCAACGAGGGCTACGGGGACGCGGGCAGCGCCGGGCACGCGGACACCACGCTCCTGCTGCACGTCTCCAAGGACCGCACCAACGCCACCGCCCTCAGCATCCCGCGCGACCTCATCGTCGACATCCCCGACTGCCCCACGCGGATGGAGGACGGGACGGAGAAGACGATCCCCGGCTCCAGGGGCCGCTTCAACACCAGCCTCGGCCAGAACGAGCGCACGCCGAGCTGCACCATGCGGACGGTCACCGAGCTGACCGGGATCACCCCGGACAACTTCATGGTGGCGGACTTCAACGCGGTCAAGACGCTGACCACGGCGGTCGGCGGGGTCGAGGTCTGCCTCGCCGAGGACGTCAACGACAAGGACTCCAAGCTCAATCTGTCCGCCGGCACGCACACCATCGAGGGCGAGGAGGCCCTGGCGTTCGTCCGCACCCGGCACGCGTGGGGCAACCAGGGCGACCTCGACCGCATCAAGGTGCAGCAGCAGTTCCTCGGCGCGCTGATGCGGCAGCTGAAGTCCAGCGACACCCTCACCAGCCCGACGAAGATGGTGAAGCTCGCGGAGGCGGGCACCGAGGCGCTCACCGTCGACTCCCAGCTGGACAGCATCAACAAGCTGAAGGACCTCGGCCTGGAGCTGGGCAAGCTCAACATCAAGAACCTGGCGTTCATCACGCTGCCGGTGAAGGACAACCCCGCGGAGACGGTGCGGGCGACCGTCGTCGTGGACGACGCCAAGGCGCCGGAGATATTCGAGCTCATCAAGAACGACGTGTCCTTCACCGAGGTCAAGCAGCAGGAGAAGAAGGAGAAGGCCGCCGTCGCCGCCCGCCTCAAGGGAACCAAGGCGCCGGCCTCGGACGTCCGGGTGCGGGTCCTCAACGGCGGCGGTCCGTCGGGCAGCGCCCAGGAGACCGTCTCCTGGCTCCAGCTCAAGGAAGGCGTCAGCAAGTCGGAGAACTCCGGCAACGCCGACGAGACGCTCGAGAAGACCACCCTCGAGTACGCACCCGACCAGGCCGCCCAGGCCCGCCGCCTCGCCGACATCCTGGGCCTGTCCGGCTCGGGGATGAAACCGGGTGAGAGCGTCACCAACTCCCAGGGCCTGCCCACGATGACGCTGACCCTCGGCGAGGACTTCAAGGGCGCGGGCGTCCCCCTCACCCCTCCGTCCAAGGCGTCGGACGACATCAAGAAGTCCACGTCCACGGCGGACAAGGTCGAGTGCGCGCAGTGACGCGCCGCAGGGCACGCCGCACAGCCCGCCGCACGACGCGCCTCGCGGTGCGTCGTGCGGCGTGTTCCGCGGACTCTCGCGCGGCGGGTCGCGGAGTGTCGCGCGGCGGGTCGCGCGGGGCGCGTGCCGATCCCGCGCGGGGCGCCCGGACGGCGTGAATCTCCCGGGAACGGCGCCTCCACGGCGTCATTTCCCCACCCAATGGGGCGGTTTACCCCTTTTCATGGACGAGGAATTCGTCACTGAGGCCCCGTCCCGCTCAGGTCGGCGGCTAGTGTGAACGCTCCAGTGCCCCGGCCGCGAGGACCGTTCCGGCGTCGCGCGCACGGTGGTGACCAGTACGCGCGGCCACCCTCCGGAGGGGGGAGGGTGCCGTGTGGCCCCGACGGAGGATCGGACGAGCGTGGACGCGCAGAGCCGTGGGCGGGCGGACGATGTCGACCCCGCAGACCAATGGGTACTCAATCCGGCCACCGGTGAATACGAACTGCGACTGGACCCTTCCGCACCGCGGTCGTCCGTCCCCGGCCCCCGCAGGGGCTCCCCGCACACCGCGCACCACCCCGCCCCGCCCGGCGGCGCGGGCCACCCGTACGGCACCGTGCCCGGTGGCCCGTGGACGCCCGGCCACGAGGTCCCGCCGCCGCGGCGCGGCGCTCCCGGGCCGCCGCCCGGACGCCGCCCGGGCCGCTCGGGACAGCGCAGGCCGAAAGCGCGCAGGGCCCTGCTGTGGACCGGCGGGACGATGGCCTTCGTGGTGCTCGCCACCGGCACGGCCGGCTACGCCTACCTGAAGCACCTCGAGGGCAACGTCCACACGACCGACGTCGGGGACGCGGGCTCGGGCGACTTCAGCAGGGACGAGGCCTTCGACATCCTCGTCCTCGGCACCGACAAGCGCACCGGCTCGGGCAACGACGGTTACGGGGACGCGGGCAGCGTCGGGCACGCCGACACCACGATCCTGCTGCACGTCTCCGAGGACCGCACCAACGCCACCGCCCTCAGCATCCCGCGCGACCTGATAGTCGACATCCCCGACTGTCCGACGAAGCTGGAGGACGGGACGGAGACGGTGGTCCCGGGTCTGCGCGGCGCCCGCTTCAACCGGAGCCTCGGCGAGGGCGGCCGGGACCCGGGCTGCGTGATGCGCACGGTCGAGGAGGTCACCGGCATCAAGCCCGACCACTTCATGATGGCCGACTTCAACGCGGTCAAGACCCTCACCTCGGCCGTCGACGGCGTCGACGTGTGCGTGGAACACCCGGTGCACGACAAGCTGTCGAAGCTGGAGCTGCCCGCGGGCACGTCGAGGGTGGAGGGCGAGCAGGCGCTCGCCTTCGTGCGGACCCGGCACAGCTTCGGCAACGAGGGCGACCTCGACCGGATCAAGGTGCAGCAGCACTTCCTGGCCTCGCTGATGCGCAAGATGTCCTCCGGCGACACCCTCACCAACCCCGCCAAACTGGTGAAGCTGGCCGAGGCCGCCACCAACGCGCTGACCGTGGACACCGGCATCGGCAGCGTGGGCACGCTCAAGGACGTCGCCCTGGAGCTGAGGAAGGTGCCGCCGAAGAACATCGCGTTCACCACGGTGCCGGTGAAGGACAACCCCGCGGAGGCGGTGAAGGCGACCGTCGTCGTGGACGACGCCAGGGCCCCCCGGCTGTTCGACGCGATCGCCGGCGACGTGTCGCTGACCGAGGTGGAGGAGAGGCGGGAGCGGAGGGAGAAGGCCGCCGTCGCCGCCCGCCTCGAGGGCACCAAGGCACCGGCCTCCGAGGTCCGGGTGCAGGTCCTCAACGGCGGCGCCCCGGCGGGCAGCGCCCAGCGGATGCTCAGCCGGCTCCAGGTGGAGGAGGGCGTCAGCAAGTCGGAGAACGCCGGCAACGCCGACCGGACGCTCCGGAGGACCACCCTCGAGTACGCGCCCGACCAGGCCGGCCAGGCCCGCCGCCTCGCCACCATCCTGGGCCTGTCCGGTTCGGCACTGAAGCCCGGCGGGAGCGTCACCAACTCGCAGGGGCTGCCCGCGATGACGCTGACCCTCGGCGAGGACTTCACGGGCGCCGGCTCCCCGCTCGACGGCTCCGCGGCCGGGCCTCCGGACGTGGAGAAGTCCACGGCGGACGAGGTCGAGTGCGCGAGCTGAGACCCATCCGGACCGCCTTCGCGGACTCCCCGAAAGTTGTTGCCGCGGAATTGCCGTCCCAGGGCAACTGACGGGCCCGTCGTGCGTCTAACAAGAGCAGGACAGGCCAGTTTCCACGAGGGCGAGGAGTACCAGGGGTGGGAAGGGCGACGGAAGTGACGCAGCGCGCCGCGCGGGAGACGCTCCGCGACGAGCGGCGTGACCCGGGCCCGGACGACGATCCCGCCGGCGCCCCCGCCGACGGCGACGAGCACCCGGCGGGCGGTGACGACGGCGGGGCGGCGCCCTCCCCGGACGGTGACGACGGCGGCATACCCGCCTCCGGCGAGGACGGCGGCACACCCGCGTCCGGCGGGGACGCGCCCGGCCCGGGCGGGGGCGGCCGCCGCCCGCGGCGCCGGATGTTCAGGTGGGTCGCCGCGGTCCTCGCGCTGGTCCTGTTCGGCGCGGCCGGGGCCGGCTACGTCTACTACCGGCACCTGAACGGCAACATCAAGCAGAACCCCCTGAACCTGGGGGACACCAAGGTCGCCAAGCCCACCCCGAACGCCGCCGGGCAGACCCCGCTGAACATCCTGCTGATCGGCTCCGACGCCCGGGACAGCAAGGAGAACCAGGACCTCGGCGGCGCCCGCGAGACGTTCGGCTCGACACCGCTGGCCGATGTGCAGATGCTGCTGCACCTGTCCGCCGACCGGACCAACATGTCCGTGATCAGCATGCCCCGCGACACCCTCGTCCAGATCCCGAAGTGCACCGACCCCGAGGACGGGACGGTGTACGAGGCGAGCAACGGGCGGACGATGACCAACCAGAGCCTCGGCCACGGCGGTCCGGGCTGCACCGTGGCCACCTGGCAGGAGCTCACCGGCATCCACATCGACCACTTCGTCATGGTCGACTTCGCCGGTGTGGTCGCCATGGCCGACGCCGTCGGCGGCGTCCCCGTGTGCGTGGACGCCAACATCCTCTCGCGCGACAGCCGGGGCCACGGATCCGGGCTGAAGCTGCCCGAGGGCACCCACCCGGTCAAGGGCGAGCAGGCCCTGCAGTGGCTGCGCACGCGCTACGGCTTCGAGGACGGCAGCGACCTCGCCCGCGCCAAGGCCCAGCACATGTACATGAACTCGCTGGCCCGCGAGCTGCGCGAGAACGCCGACCTGAGCAACCCCAACAAGCTGCGCAGGCTGGCCGAGGAGGCCACCCGGGCGCTCACCGTCGACCCCGGCCTCGACACCGTCAAGAAGCTGTACGACCTCAGCAACGAGCTGCGCCGGGTGGACCCGGAGCGCATCACCATGACCACGATGCCCAACCGGTACGTGGGAGCCCGCGTGGAGCCGACGGAGGACGCCGAGCAGCTGTTCCGGCTGGTCCGCGAGGACATCGCGCTGGACGGCAGGGACGAGAAGCCGGCACCGGCCGCGGAGGCGGCGAGGGAGGAGAAGCCGGCCGTGTCCGCCGAACCGGCCGCCCGCGACGACAGAATCGCGGTCCGGGTCGTCAACGGCACCCGCACCGACACCCTCGGCCTGGCGTCCGGCCGTGCGGGCACCGTGGCCGGGCTGCTCCGGGAGAAGGGGTTCACCGGCGCGACCGCCGACACCGTCGGCGCCCTGAGCGAGCCGCTGACGCTGGTGCGCTACCCGAGCGCCGACCTGCGGGGCGACGCCCTGCGGATCGCCGGGGCGCTGGGCGTTCCGGAGAGTGCGGTACGGCAGTCCACCGACGTCTCCGGGGTCACGCTCGTCGTCGGTGCCGACTGGCGCGAGGGAACGGCGTACGAGGCGCCCGAACAGGACGACACGACCCCCGAGTCGGCCAGGGCCCTCAACGGGGCCGACGACTCCGCCTGCATGGAGGTCGACCCGGCCTACACCTGGTCCTGACCGGGAGCCCGTCACGAGGTCCGGAGCCCGTCACGAGGCCCGCCCCGGAGCCCGTCACGAGGCCCGTCGCGCGTGGCGGACCGCTCCGCGGTCCCGTGGGCACCCGGTGACGGGGTCCCGCCTCCCCCGGAACACGCAGGCCGGGGCGGGGGTCCGTGCGTCCTGTGGTGGTCATGGGACGAGGGGCGTAGGACTGAAGGGCGGGGGCCGGCCCGCGGCTCCCGCCGTTCCCCCGGGAGGAATCATGACCCAGCAGTCTGCCGCCGCGGCCCCGATGAGCAAGGAGATGCAGGACTGCGTCCAGGCGTGCATGGCCTGCCACAGCATCTGCGAGGAGACCATGAGCTCCTGTCTGCGGATGGGCCAGGCCCCCGCGCAGATCATGGGCGCCCTCATGGACTGCGCCGACGTGACCCGCATGTGCGCCGACATGATGATGCGCCGCTCGCCGCTGGCCACGGAGATGTGCGCGATGTGCGCCCGGGCCTGCGACCTGTGTGCCGAGGCCTGCGCGGCCATGCCGGACGACGCGCAGATGACGCGCTGCGCGGAGGCGTGTCGCCGCTGTGCCGAGTCCTGTCGTGCCATGGCGGGCGCCACGATGTGAAGCACCGGACGCCGGACCCGGCCGGGGGCCGCCCCGCGGGGTGCCCCCGGCCGCGCCGCGGGCTCAGTCGCCCTTGACGGTGACCTTCTCGTCGTTCTTCAGCTGGTTCACCAGCTGCGCGACCTTCGCCTTGTCCCAGAGCAGGTTGCCGCCGGAGGAGCCGGCGACGGGCATGTTCAGGGAGGTGCCGTCACCGCCGCTGACGCCCTTCATCGCCCAGAACATGCCGGCCAGGTCGAACAGGCCCATGTCCTCGTCGACGATCAGTGAGTCCAGGCCCGCGCCCATGGTCGGGTACAGCTTGAACGGGTTCAGGACCGTGCCCGGCGTCGCCACCTGGTTCGCCAGGGCGGAGAGGAACTTCTGCTGGTTCTTCGTGCGGTCCAGGTCGGAACCGGCCAGCGCGTACCGGGTGCGGACGAAGGCGAGGGCCTCCTCGCCGTTCAGCGTCTGCCTGCCCTTCTCGAAGTCGGCGCCGGACTTGGTGTCCTTGATGTCCTGCGGGATGTCCATCTCCACGCCGCCGACCGCGTCCACGATGTTCGCGAAGCCGGCGAAGCCGATCTCCACGTAGTGGTCGATGTGCAGGCCGGTGTTGAACTCGACCGTACGGACCAGGAGTTCGGGACCGTCCTCGGCGTAGGCGGCGTTCAGTTTCACCTGCCGGCCCGTGCCCTGGAACGTCTTGCCGGACTCGGAGCCCTTGAAGGTGGGTATCTCCACGTTCGAGTCGCGGGGCAGCGAGATCAGGGTGGGGCCGTTGCTGCCGGTGTGCAGGATCATCATGGAGTCCGTGCGCTTGCCCTCGGCCGACCCGGTGCGCAGCTTCTTCTTCTGCTCGTCGGTCAGCCCGGCCCGGCTGTCGGAGCCGACGATCAGGTAGTTGGTGCCCTCGCCCGCCTCCGGCCGGTCGAGCACGATGGACAGGTCGACCTCGCGGTTGAGCTTGGAGTCGGCCCAGAAGTAGGTGCCCACGGTCGTCACGACCAGCACGGTCGCGGCCGCGATCGCCGTCACCTTGATCCGGCGGCGCCAGTCCGGCGCGGGATGCCGCGCGGAGCGTCCGCCGCCGCCCGGACCGCCGAAGCCCCCGCCGGCCGGGGAGCCGTAGACCTGGCCGGTGTTGTAGTCGTTGTAACCGCCGCCGTGCCCGCTGCCGTCCACGTACGACGGCTGCGGCGGCACCGACCCGCCGTGGGCTCCCTGGCCGGGAGGGCCCGCCGGGCCGCGGCGGACCTGGCGCATGACGCGGGCGCCCTCGGGCCGTTCGCTCGCGCTGCCGCGCCCGTAACGGGAGCCGCGGTTGTCGTGGGGCCGTGCGTCGGGCCAATCAGTCATGCGCCATAGTGTGCAGGTCCGGGGCGTGCGCCGTACCAGTCCTCGGGAAATAGGGGCGGCGCTGTTGCGAAGCTGACACAAAATCCCGGGTCTCCCTCTCGGCATAAGGTGGAGGCCATGACAGATCAGGCCCCAGCCCCACTCCCGGAGAGTCCGGGCATCCCCGACATACCCGGCAAGCCCGTCTCGGCGTCGCGGACGACCCTCAGCCACATCATGACCCACAACGACACCAACCTCCTGGGTACGGTGCACGGCGGCGTGATCATGAAACTCGTCGACGACGCGGCCGGGGCGGACTCGTTCCACCGCTCGGCCAGGACCCGTACACCGACCTCCATGGACGTCCGGCCGGTCCAGTTGACCTGGGCCTTGACGTGGACCAGGTCGCCCACACGGACCGGTTCGAGGAAGGCCATCTCGTCCATCGACGCGGTGACGGCGGGGCCGCCGGAGTGCCGTCCGGCGACCGCCCCGGCCGCGTCGTCG
>NZ_LIRG01000271.1 GCF_001419695.1 Streptomyces prasinopilosus | reverse complement strand
GGCCGGAAACGGTCCGGCCCGTTTCCGGCCCGGGCGGCCTCACCGGTCCGCGTCCTCGCTCGGCGGCCGCTCGTCCACCGGGGTGCCGTCCCGCGCGAGGCGGTCGGCGAGCTCGTCCCGGAACATCGGACCGCGGTCGAAGGCCTGGACGCGGTAGGCGGTGCGGCCGACGATCTGGCCGGTGATCGGCGCGGTGAGCAGCTGGAACAGGACGACGAGCAGCAGCACCGGCGCGTAGCGCAGGGGCAGCTGCACGGCGGTTCCCACCAGGACGAGCATCAGGCCGAGGGTCTGCGCCTTGGAGGCGGCGTGCAGGCGGCTGATGATGTCCGGGAAGCGCAGCAGGCCCACGGAGCCGAGGAGGCAGAAGACCGCGCCGGCCGGGAGCAGGACGGCGGTGATCACGTCGGGCAGCGCGGTCATCGCAGGCCTTCCCGCTTCTCGATCAGGTGGGCGGCCGTCACCGATCCGGTGAAGGCCAGCAGCGCGAGGACGACCAGCACGGGCAGGGACGTGGTGTCCCCGCGCAGGGCCATGCCCACGGCGGCCCCGGCGATGATCATCGTCAGGAGGACGTCCAGCGCCACGATGCGGTTGAGCGCGTCCGGACCGCGCACGAGGCGCAGCAGGGTGAGCAGGCCGGCCGCGGACAGCACGGCCAGGGTGACGGTGTACAGGGCGGTCATGGGGTGCTGCCTCCTTGGTCCGGGTGATCGGAGGAGTCGGGGCCGGTGGAATAGCCGGGGTCGGCGGAGTACCCGAGATCGCCCACGGCCCCGGAGGTGTCGTCCCCGCTCGATCCGGTGCGCCGGCCGCGACCGACCGCCCGCGCCACTCTGCGCTCCAGGGTCTGCACCGCCTCCCTGCGGCGGTCGACGTCGGTCTCGTCGCGGACCGGGAGCGCGTGGACGTACAGCCGCTGCCGGCGGCGGTCGATCTCCACCACCAGCGTGCCGGGGGCGATCGTCGTGAGTTCGGCCACGGCGGTGATCAGGAGGTCGCTGTCGACGCGCAGCGGGACCTCGACGATCGCCGTGGACGTCTTCTCCCCGTGCCTCAGGGCCTGCCAGGCGACGGTCGCGCCGGACACGACGATGTCCTTCAGCAGGCCCGCCAGCAGGCGTCCGATCGCCAGGGGCCGGGGCACCGCCCCGGGCAGGATCGGCGGCAGGGAGAAGGACCGGACGACGGCCACGGCGACGAGCAGGCCTCCGACGAGGACCACCGGGCCGACGGACCCCCACAACAGGACCCACAGCAGCCACAGCCACCCGACCATGGGCCAGTGGTGCCGGACTCGGCGGGCGCTCTCCCGGCGGGTCAACGGTCCTCCCCGGTGATGACGACGGAGCGGTACGCCCTCGGGTCGAGCAGTTCGTGCGCGGCCCGTTCGCCGACCCGGGCCAGGGGGCCCGCGAAGACGGCGACCGCGACGCTGGTCAGCACCATGACGGCGGTGGCGGTGGTCATCAGCCGGGCTCCGTAGCGGTCGGTGCGCCGCTCCGGGCGGCGGGCGGTGTCGGGGGCCGGCTTCTTCAGCGGCGGTGTGTCACTGCGGTCCGGGTGCGGATCCTGCCGCATGAAGGCCCTGGTCCACACCCGGCTCATGGCGTAGAGCGTCAGCAGGCTGGTGATCAGGGCGGTCGCGGCGAGGGCGTACGCGGCGGTGCCGCCCTGCCAGGCGCCGGCGCGCAGCAGGGTCAGCTTGGCCACGAACCCGGAGAAGGGCGGGATCCCGGCCAGGCTCAGGGCGGGGACCGCGAACAGCACGGCCACCAGCGGCCGTGGGGGCGAACGCCGTGCCATGCGGTCCAGGCCCGTCGTGCTGGTGTGGCGCACGGTGAGGGCGGCGGCCAGGAAGAGCGCCGCCTGGACGACGATGTGGTGGACGATGTAGAGGACCGTTCCGGTGAGACCGGTCGTGTCGAACAGCGCGAGCCCGAACAGCATGAAGCCGATGTGGCTGACGAGGGTGAAGGACAGCAGCCGGTTGATGTCGTCCTGCGCCAGGGCGCCGAGGATGCCCACGAGCATGGTGGCGATCGCCACGCAGGCCAGCAGGGTCCACACGCTGGAGCGCGGGAAGAGCAGGGTCTGGGTGCGCAGCAGGGCGTAGACGGCGACCTTGGTCAGCAGCGCGGCGAACACGGCGGTGATCGGCGCCGGTGCGGTGGGGTAGCTGTCGGGCAGCCAGAAGTGCAGGGGGACGATCGCCGCCTTGATGCCGAGGACGGCCAGGAGCAGCAGGGCGAGGGCGCCGCGCAGGCCGTCGGGGAGTTCGGCGAGCCGCGGCCCGAGCTGGGCCAGGGTGACCGTGCCGGTGGCCGCGTACACCAGGCCGACGAGGGTGAGGAAGAGCAGGGACGACGTCAGGCTGATGATCGTGTACGTCATGCCGGCCCGGGTGCGGTCCCCGTCGGCGTCCAGGGTGATCAGGACGTAGGAGGCGGCCAGCAGGATCTCGAAGGCGACGAAGAGGTTGAACAGGTCGCCGGTGAGGAAGGCCAGACTGACCCCGGTGACGAGCAGCAGGTAGGCGGGGTGGAAGACCTCCGCCGCGCTCCGGCGCTTCTCGGCGGTGCCCTGGCCGATGGCGAAGACCAGGACGGCCAGGGTCACCAGTACGGACACGGTGAGCAGGAGCGCCGAGAGCCGGTCGGCGACGAGCGTGATGCCCAGCGGCGCCGGCCAGCCCCCGACGTGCACGGACTGCGGGCCGCGGGTGTCGGTGAGGACGAGCAGGGCCGCCGCGTCCGCCAGCACGGCCGTCAGGACGAGGGTGCTCAGCACGCGGATCACCCGGCCGGGCAGTCCGAGGAGGGTCACCCCGGCGCACAGGAGCGGCAGGACCACGGGCAGGGTGATCAGCAGGGTGGTCATCGGTGGTCCCCCGGAGCGGTGCCGTCGTCGTCCCGGCGGTCCGGCGCGCCGCCGCCCTCGTCGTCGTCCTCGTCGCCGGGTCCGCCGCCGTCGTCGGGACCGGGTCCGCCGGGTGCTCCGGACGGGCCGCTCACCTCGTCGGCCCCGGCGCGCTGGAGGGCGATGTCGATGCGCCGGTCCTCCACGTCGTCGCGCACCTCGTCGCTGCCGGACAGCCGCCAGGAGCGGTAGGCGAGGGCCATCAGGAACGCCGTGAGGCCGAACGTGATGATGATCGACGTCAGCGCCATGGCCTGGGGCAGCGGATCGGCGGGCTCCGCCGGGTCCACCGGCCGCCCCTCCAGCACCGGGGGCAGGCCGGGGGTGCCCCCGGCGACCAGGAGCAGCATGTTGGTGCCGTGGCCCAGGAGGATGAAGCCGAGGACGATCCGCATCAGGGACCGCTGCAGCATGAGGTGGAAGCCGATCGTGAACAGGCCGCCGACCACGACGGCCATCGTCACGTCGAGTGTGTTCACCGTGTTGTCCACCGCGCCGGTCATCGAGCGGATCCCTCCTCCTGGCGGGACGCCGTCGCGTCGCTCCGGCCGAGCGTGACGCCCACCGCCGACAGGAGCTTGAGGACGACACCGACCACGAGGAGGTAGACGCCCACGTCGAGGAACAGGCTGGTCGCCCACTTCACCTCGCCCAGCAGCGGCAGGTGCCACGACACCAGGTCGCTGTCCAGCGGCGTGCCGCCGACGGCGAGCGGCACCAGGGCGACGACCGCCGCGGTCACCAGGCCCGTGCCCGCGATCGCGACCGGGCGCAGGCGCACGGCGGCGCCGAGGTCGGCCTGTCCGCCGACGAGGTACCGCAGGACGAACGCCAGCCCCGCCACCAGGCCGCCGGAGAACCCTCCGCCGGGGCGGTAGTGCCCGGAGAACAGCAGGAACAGCGAGAGCACCAGGATCGAGGGGAAGAGCAGCCGGATGGCCACTTCCAGCAGCACCGAGCGCTCGCCGCCGGGGCGTTCGCCGGCCCCCGGCAGCCAGGTCTGCCGGGGCTCGTCCCAGTGCGTCGTGGGGAACAGGGCGGGCGGCTCCTCGTCGACGGCCCGCACCGCGCCGCGGTCGCGGAACCGGACCAGGCTGCCGACCCCGACCGCCGCCACCAGCACGACCGAGATCTCGCCCAGCGTGTCCAGGGCCCGGAAGTCGACGATGATCGCGTCGACGACGTTGAGGGCGCCCGTCTCCCCTGCCCGGCGCAGGTACTCGGTCGAGATCACCGGGGCCGTGCGCGCGGAGGCCGCCGCCAGCGCGAAGCAGGTGACGACGGCGCCGACCCCGACGGCCGCCGCGCCCCGCAGCACGCGTCCCCGCACCGACCTGCGGCCGGGATCGAACCGGGACGGCATCCGGCGCAGCACCAGCACCACGACGACCAGCGTCATCGTCTCGACCAGGAACTGGGTGAGCGCCAGGTCGGGGGCTCCCCGCACCAGGAACAGGCCCGCCGCCGCGTATCCGACGGCCCCGGTCAGCAGGATGGCGGTGAGCCGGTGCCGGGCGGCCACCACCGCCGTGGCGGCGGCCAGCGCCACCACGGCCAGGACCGGTTCGACGGGGTACCGCCACAGGGGCGGTGACCCCAGCGACGGGGCCGCCGCCGCGAACGCCGCGCCGGGTACGGCGATGACCGTCACCAGCAGCACGGTCAGGTAGACGGGCAGCGAGCCGACCTGGGTGTGCCGGGTCAGCGTCACGGCCAGCCGGTCCACGCCCTCGACCGCGCGGTCGTACGCGCGCTGCACGTCGGGCAGGCGCGGCAGGCGGGCGGTCGCGGTGCCGCGGCGCAGGAACGCGTGGATCAGCGCACCGGCGGCGAGCGACAGCGCCGACAGGCCGAGCACCGGGGTGAACCCGTGCCACAGGGACAGCACGTACGGCTTCCCGGCCCCCGGCGGATAGGCGTCGGCGTAGACCGTGGTGAGGGCGGCCGTGGCGGGGTACGCCACGCCCAGCACCAGACCCGCCGCGGCCAGTACGGCCACCGGTGCGACGAATCCCGGTGCCGGGCCCGGTACGGTCCGGGCCGCCTCCCGCGGCGGCCGCCCGCCGAAGGCGCCGTGCAGGAACCGCGCGGCGAACGCCACGGTCAGCGCGGAGCCGCACACGAGCACCGCCGTCAGCTGGTGGTGGCCGGGGATCCCGGTGCCGTGCAGGAACGCCTCCAGGGACGCCTCCTTGCCCAGGAAGCCGATGAGGGGCGGCAGCCCGGCCATCGACGCGGCGGCGAGCGCCGTGACCCAGAACAGCACGGGCAGCCGGCGTCCCAGACCCGAGAGTTCCCGGATGTCGCGCGTGCCCGTGTGGTGGTCCACGATCCCGACCGACAGGAACAGCGCCGACTTGAACGCCGCGTGCGCCAGCAGCATCACCAGTCCGGCCAGCGCCGCCGTCCGCGTGCCCGCGCCCAGCAGCGCGGTCAGCAGACCGAGTTCGCTGACGGTCCCGTAGGCGAGGAGCATCTTCAGGTCGGTCTCGCGCAGGGCCCGCCACGCGGCCACCACCATGGTGGCGAGCCCCACGCCGAGCACCAGCGGCCGCCACGGCGCCACCTCGGCCAGGGCGGGCGCCAGCCGGGCCACCAGGTAGACCCCGGCCTTGACCATCGCCGCCGCGTGCAGGAAGGCGCTGACCGGTGTGGGGGCGACCATCGCCGCGGGCAGCCAGCCGTGCACCGGCAGCTGCGCGGACTTGGTGAACGCGCCGACCAGGACGAGCACCACGGCGGCGGGGACCGCCCCGCCCCGCGGGGGGTCGGCGAGGATCTCCGAGACGCGGTACGTGCCGGCCTCCTGGCCCAGCACGATGAAGCCGAGCAGCATCGCCAGGCCTCCGGCCGCGGTCACCAGCAGGGCCTGGCGGGCGGCGCGCCGCTGCTCCACCCGCGCCCCGCGTCCCGCGATCAGCAGGAAGGAGGCGATCGTGGTCAGTTCCCAGAAGACGTACAGGACGAAGAGGTTGTCCGCCAGCACCAGGCCGGTCATCGCCCCGGCGAAGGCCAGCAGCAGGGCGGCCAGCGAGCCGGCGTCGCTCTCGACGTAGTACCGGCAGTACAGGAGCACCAGGGCGCCGACTCCGGCCACCACCCACAGCATCAGCAGCGACAGGGCGTCCAGGCGCAGGTCGACCGTCAGGCCGAGCGACGGGGCCCAGGACAGGGACTCCTCGTACGCGCCGCCGTCCAGGACACCCGCCGCCCGGGTGCCCGCCCAGACCACGACCGCCAGCGGCACCAGGGCCGCCACGGCCCACATCGCACGGCCGAGCCGCTTCTCCCACCAGGGCATCGACACTGCGGCCACCGCGTGGGCGGCCAGCAGGACCAGCACGTCAGCACCAACTCCTTCGCACTGGCCGTCCGCTGACGCACGGTCGGGCCGTCATCCGATCCTGGAAGCTATATCCGTTTTATCAGCATTTTCACACGCGGTGCTCTGTGTAGCAGGAGGAACCGCCCGGCGGGGCACCGCCGCGCCGGGAGCGGGGCCCCGGATGCGGTCCCGCCCGTGGCACGGTGGGCCGGACGGGCCCCGGCCGTACGGCCGACCGGGGGGCGGGACCGGCGGGACGACGGCGGGCCGGGCGCGGAGTCCGACGCCCCGTGACCGGCGCGGGCGGCGGGCCGTACGAGGGGTGAGCCGGTCCTGCCGTCGTCGCGGGCCCAGGTGCACGCCGTTCCCTCCGTTCGTCGGGCGGGCCCGGCACCCGGCCCCGTGCCCGCGGCGGGTGCCGCTGCCGGCCGGGAGCACAGGTAACCCGCTCGACGCCCCGTCAAACCAGCGACGACCTGCCGGTTCGAAACGCCCGGGGGCTCACGCCGCGCTCAGTACGCCGGGAGGGTCCGGGGGCCGAGGTCGTCACGGACCGGGGGCGGGGCCAGCCGTACGGAGGCGCTGAGGACGCTCACCCCGTGGGTGGCGACGACGACCGGTTCCAGGCCGACCGCGACGACC